>CAYUAV010000738.1:0-2164 GCA_964442665.1 uncultured Bacteroidales bacterium | reverse complement strand
ATTTTTTGGAGGCTATCGTTTTGCATATACCCGGAGTAACAATTATTGGAGTTATCATAGCCCTTCTGCCATTAACATGGAGTTTCGGCGAAATTGCTGCCATCAGGGTTCAGAAACTTGAAAACGAACCATTTAAGTCGGTAAAAGTCAAATATCAGAATGGTATTGAATCGGTACGCAGTATACTTTTTTATATTACCCTGTTCGTAGTATTGATACTGACTCAGATCGGACTGAACCTTCTGGGCTGGATACCCAAATCGGGAATAGTTATCGCTGGATTTATTTTCAATGTGAACACTTTTATCAGTCTATTGCTTCTTTTTATTTGCATACTGAATATTCTCGGGGTAATTATTATTCCCTCATATCGACTCTACACTCCTTTCAGCGAACTTAAACTATCACACACTATCCATCTGTTAAAAACTATCCTGAGGAAATTTTTACAGTATCTCTTTGTTACACCACCCAAGATTATATTTTCTTTCATAATTATCATTATTCCTTTACTTGTATTGATAATAGTCGGCTCTCTCACCTATAACCTTAAAAATGGCGTTATTGATCTGAAAATCAATCGCCTGAAAACCGAACAGGCATTAACAAATGATAGAGTAACCGCATATTCGATTGGTAAAAGAGTTGAACATCTTGAATATCTGAAACAGTTTCCGTTATACCTTTCCCAGGAAATTAATCACAGGAAAAGTCTCACTAATGAACTTTCTTTGGCCAGGGAAGATTTGAAATCGGAACAGGAAGAATTGTTAAAAACCAATGAAGAGTATAAAAATAAAATTTCACAGTTAGATTCGGATATCGATCAGATGAAAAGTATGAATCGTCCGGGTAACTCTCTCGACATGCTGAATTTACAAAAAAGCCAGTTACAGGAAAAATATCGGGATTACGAATCCTCCAAACAAACCGAAATTGGCAAACTTAAAACCGATATTGATTATCTTGTACTCCGAAGAAAACAATTCCCCTTATTGTATTTCTTTGGCGGATTATGGCTTGCAGTTTTCGGGGGTATGGTCATAGCCTTTGTCATTGCTTATTTTGGAAATATTTACCATCAGATTTATATTTTCCGTAACGATGGAGAGCCAAGTGAGTGGATGAAAATCATTTCCGAAATCCGGGAAAAAGACACAAAACAGCCTCTGCTGGGAGGTACTCTTTTTATTGTGACAGCCTTTTTTATTTATCTCTTGCTTGTAAAAATGAAATTACTGACTTCACTTATTTCCATTCTGTCAACGCTGTTTGTGTATTGATTGGCTAAAACCTCGCTTTCCTTATATCTCCCATACTCGATGTCCTCGTGTCAAGAATTGGGGGACTACCTTTATCAATAATATTTGCTGCACTTGAAGCATTAAAATGCGCATCCTCAATTACTTTAACACGAACATCCGACACACTCGATGCCAGGACATCGCACTTTTTAGCAATGAGATCAAATCCGTAAATGTCCGAGGCACTATTTGCTGTAATATTCAAATAATCAGTCTCACCCTCCAGAATTATATCGCAGCCACTGCTTCCATTTACAGCTAACGAATTAAAATGCCCAATGAGTTTTACATCTGCTGCACTATTTGCTATTAAAGAAAAATCAGGGCAAATAATCGTATCGCGGGTTATAACTGATGTTTCAACCGATGCTTCGACCTTGCAAAACCTCCGGCCATAGACAAATACCTCTTTTGAACGAGCCATGGGAATACAAAAATATATTTATACCGCTATGCCAATCTAGTGCTTACCTAGGCCGAAGCTATGGCTTTTTTGGGGCAACTCAATAACGATGCTTACAAAGCTGTTAATCAAATCCGCCGTAGAGCCTATCATATCAACATCCATTCGGCTTCACCATACGATATCCCTGCAGGCTTATCAGCCGAAGCCTTTGCCGATTCAGTGGTGCAGGAACGTGCCTGGGAGCTGGCAGGTGAACCCGAGGGCCGCTGGTTTGACCTGGTTCGGCTTGAAAAAGTGGAAGAACTGGGATATATCCGGCATAGCAGAGAGCAGGGATTTCCAGAAGGTCCGGTAACCAAAGACGATTATTTTTTACCAATACCGGAGGATGATCAAGTTTTAAATCCAAATCTGGCGGAGTAAAAAAATTTGATTTTACAGGAAGCTATTTTTT
>CAYUAV010000737.1:972-2169 GCA_964442665.1 uncultured Bacteroidales bacterium | reverse complement strand
GTTTCTCAGATTGGTCTGCATCAGCCATCAGTGAATATTCTCATAAAGACATGCCTTGGAAAGCTTCCAAAGATGGTGAGGTGATAGATTATGAATTGGCATTTTACCGTGAACCCCCTTATAATATTAGAACCTATGAAAATAATGAAGAACTCCCATGAAAAAATTAAATGACATAGAATTATGGAATTCGGTGAACTTGATGAATTTAAGAAAGACCTGAAAAAGTTAAAAAAAAGGTTTTCTACTCTTTCTGACGATTTGGAAATTGTTAAGAAGGTATTGGTTGTTTGTCCTGATGAGCGACCACCTTTCAGTTACCAAATTAGTGGGTTAGGAATAACCACATGTGTTATTAAAATTAAAAAAATAGCGTGTAAAAGTCTCAAAGGAAGAGGTGCAGATTCAGGTTTACGAATAGTCTATGCACATTTCATAGAAAAAGAAAAAATTATTTTTATTGAGTTGTATTTTAAAGGGGATAAAGAAAATGAAGACCGTGAAAGAATTTTTAGGAATTTTAAATAATAACATAATTAAATAGTAGGATAACAAGATATCAGGATAAGAAAAACCCAATCTACAATTGGTGGTTGCAGGTTGGGTTATAAAGGGATTAAAGTTTTCGTCGACTTCATTGAGACTGATCATCTCAATTACTCCCTTATTTTTAAGGTAAATGTATGAGTTTGTTTTGAACTATGCAAATTTTCTTTTACACCTGCAAGAATTGTATCTCCGACCAATTCCCAAGTTATAGGAGATAATAAAAATTTATAATTATGAATAATTTAAAACGGGTGAAGGCCCAAAAAAAAAGTCCTACAAGATTCTTGTAGATGATGTAATGCTGGAATTTGCTATTGCGAAAGTATCAGGAAAGGAAATACTGATAAAAGCAGGAAAAACTCCTCCAGAGTGTCATACCCTTTATCAGAAACTGAAAGGATGTGACTTTGAACATATCAGCTTGGATGAAGTAGTTGATCTTTCTAATCCAGGAATAGAGAAATTCACAGTTAAGCCACCGGAAGTATGGTATTATACTATTGATGATGAACCTGAAACAACAGATGAACAATTTTTATCTCCAAACCAGATTTTGGGACTAGGCGGAATCACTCCAATAAGTGATTATTATATCATTGAAATTAAGAGTGATGGCCAAGAAATCAACCACAAGGATCATTCGGACCA
>CAYUAV010000737.1:0-962 GCA_964442665.1 uncultured Bacteroidales bacterium | reverse complement strand
AAAATCCAAATGAGGTGCCCTGGATCAAAATTTATTTCAGTTTTCAGAGGTGAAACTCCTGTTTCTTATAGGTAGAAATATGGCACGGATAGATTTTATTGATCAGTTAAAAGCTCTTGGGTACGAACCCCAAGAGCTTAATAATGGTATGGTAGAGATATCGTATACTACCCAGATCGGCAAGAATGCGGGTATTACATTAAAACTTGCATTTCAAGTATCAGACGATTTTCCTATGAATTGTCCTCCAGGTCCCCATTTTAAATCAGTCGGAATTGAAGGATGGATTGAACCTCAAAATAACATTCATATAAGTCCACTTGGTACTGAATGGAGGTACTGGAGTCGACCTTTCCCGGATTGGAACCGTACACAAAAAACTGTAAAAGTTTATTTAGCCCATATTAAAAATCTTTTAATGAAATTATAATGAAAAAATATAGTGTTGTTGTGCCTGACGATTTTCAGCAGGTCCTGGTAAAACATTTGATTCGCTCTGATAAACAAGAAGACTTATGCTTTGCTACATATGTACCAAGTACAGGTTCAACAAGGTACACAGGCATAGTATCGAGCATAATTCTGCCTAAGATGAAAGAGAGAAAAGTACATGGTAATGTTAGCTTTCTTCCAGAATATTTTGAGCGAGTTATTAGTATATCACGTAAGAAAAAGGAGGGCATTGTTTTTATGCATTCTCATCCGTTTCCCAAATGGCAAGGAATGAGTGAGGATGATATAATTGCAGAAAAAAGGATATCTGCTGCGGTCTTTTCTATCACCGAATTGCCTCTCCTAGGAATGACTATTGGATCTGATGAAGCTTGGAGTGCACGTTTTTGGATAAAAAACAAAAAAGAGAAAAGAGATTATAAAAGAGATTGGTGCGAGAGTGTCAGAGTTTTAAGCAAAAAATTGGAGATCACATATAATGATAATTTATTGCCTCCATGTTTTGATTC
>CAYUAV010000736.1:0-2171 GCA_964442665.1 uncultured Bacteroidales bacterium | reverse complement strand
TTTGATGGTAGGATTCAAAGGAGTGTCATCAATGACATCTTTGAGCACTTCGAATTTGACGACGCCATTTCGTACAAGAATGCCGAATACAGGCATCTTATTGGCTGCAATTCTACTTCGTGAACCCCTTCTCCAGCCTCCAAAGTAACTCTCACCCACTACGATTTCACTGCTGAGAAGTTCAAAGCCATCAGAGGAATGCGTCACCAGAGCCTTACTGATCATGTTCACTTGCTTTCAGAACAACCGGATAATTCAGGCCCAGTTGTTCAGCGCTCCACCTAGCAGACAAATTAATTACACAGAGCTTGATGATCCAAAACCACTGTGTGTAGAAGATACGGACGTTGTTGGTCCATCGGTCTATGAAATCGCGAAACTTGTACCTGCAGTGCCTGCAACGATAGCACTTATCAGGGATTCAGTAGATGTTGTAGCAGTGACATCTACTGTAGAAACGATGGCTCTTTTTCCAATATAGTTATTCGAGATACCATCGTGTAATATTCTCATTTCTAACTATGAGTTGAAAAGATTTTAGATCCTTGACAACCTGCAAAATCGGTGTCAGATCTTATACAATTATCATGAAATATTACTTAAATAGTAATTATTCTCTACCTATTCTATATTTGCTAGTATTGTTATTTAATTTTGTTGTTGATTTCCTTAATATGAGAACGTTTTTCAATTTATTACTATTTAGAATCTCATTTTCATTAACCATTTTTTTTATTAACAGAGTAACTGCTTCATATCCCATTCCTCTTCTCGGATGACGAACCGTAGTAAGAGGTGGATTTATATATTCTGACATCGATATATCGTCAAATCCAACAACTGAAAGATTTTCAGGAATTTTTATTGACTTTTCGTGTGCACGTTGTATCAGCCCAAAGGCCATAATATCATTTGCTGTAAAAATTGCTGTTGGTCTAGGATTCATATTCATAAAGGTATCAAAAGCATTATAACCACTTTTAAATTCGAAATCACTGATTATTATTAATTCAGGGTCATAAGGGATTTTGTATTTTTCCAAGGATGCACGATATCCTGCTTCTCTACGTAAACAATCTTGAACTTCCTTTGGTCCATTTAAAAATCCTATTCGTCTATGACCAAGATTAATTAAATGTTCCACGGCTGTGAAAGCACCCTCAAAATTATCAATATAAACCTGTAACACCTTATCATTTGATATGTGTCGATCAATAATTACAATAGGAATTATGTTATTTATTTCATTAATTACTTTTTCTTCAAGCCGAGGAGAAGCAAGAAGTATACCATCAGACCTTATCTCTATTGCTTTGTGGATATATTCTTTCTCGATTTCTGCATCTCCCTGAGCATCACCTAAAATAATGTTGTACCCATTTTTTCTAGCAACATTTTCTGCAGATTTAATCATTTCTGAAAAAAATGGATTGCTAATATCAGGCACAATCATTGTTATAAAATCGCTCTTTCGAATAGCTAAATATCTTGCTAATTTATTAGGCCTATAATTCAATTTATTAATTGCTTTGATAACTTTTTCTTTTGTTTTTTTTGCAATGTCATCTTTTTGGTTTATAACACGAGAGACTGTCATTATTGAAACACCAGCTGTTTCCGCTACATCTTTAAGTGTTATATTCATCGGATGAAATTTTTTCCCTTTGCTCATTTCGCAAAACCTTTACCACGCACCTGAAGTCCAGCTACAATTAGTACAATTGCTACTGCAATATAATTGTACATAGGAGAGATACCAAGTAGAACTATAATATCGGAAATCAATGCAATTACGAATGCCCCTATGAGAACACCTATTATAGTCCCATAACCACCTATAAATGGGATACCTCCTATGACAACAGCTGCAACAGTCTGTAAAGTAAATCCTTGTGCGGTCCATGCATATGCTTGATTAACCCAGGCTGTCATTATTATTCCGGCTAATGATCCAAGAATTCCTGAAATTACAAATACAAATATTTTTGTAGATACCGCATTTATGCCACAATTTCTTGCCGCAATTTCGTTACCACCGACAGCATAAATATCTATTCCTTTTTTAAATTGAGACACATATATTTGAACTAGCACACCTATTAGGATAGCAATTATTACCATTACTGGGACGCCATATATGTTTCCAGAAATCCAAGAAAACGTAAATGGCT
>CAYUAV010000735.1:0-2173 GCA_964442665.1 uncultured Bacteroidales bacterium | reverse complement strand
TAGGGGCTTCACTGGTAGCAGTATATCCGCTTGCTCCCATATCGGATACATAATGATGTATTTCTGGTTGAAAAAAATGCATACCATTATTATAATAGTTTAATGCAAGTGACGCACAATCAGCTTGTCTCCATTTATGTATACCTTGAGGCCGCTTAAAAATTATATGATGATAATTATAGTAGAAAGAGATAATTATTAATATTATTAAAAATATCGTATTACTATGTTTAGTTGTCAAGTTAAGAAGATTTTTAAGATTTTTTTTAAGCTTAATTCTCATTTTTATTTATAATAATTAATAAATAAATCACTTCGAAATTGGTGCTGCATAGGCTTTCACATCCTTTCCCGTTATTTCCTTATCACACAGAATGATCAACCGTTCAAGCACATTACGGAATTCACGTATGTTACCCGTCCAGGTAATTTTCTTCAGTTCTTCGATGGCATCATCCGCTATTTTCTTTTTAGGTTGCCCGTATTCTCCGCATATAATTTCATTAAAATGTTCTGTGAGTAACGGAATATCCTCCAATCGTTCGTTCAGTGTGGGGACGTGAATGAGAATTACACTCAACCTGTGGTACAGGTCTTCCCGGAAGGTTTTAGCATCGATCTCCGCCCGCATATCTTTATTCGTGGCAGCAATAACACGCACATTGATGTTGATATCTTTATCACTGCCCACACGGGAAATTTTATTCTCCTGAAGGGCCCGTAATACTTTGGCTTGCGCTGCCAGGCTCATATCCCCGATTTCATCAAGAAAAATAGTACCCTCTTCGGCCTGTTCAAACTTTCCCTTACGTTGTTTAATGGCTGAAGTGAAGGCTCCCTTTTCATGTCCGAAGAGCTCGCTCTCAATCAATTCCGATGGTATGGCGGCACAATTAACCTCGATAAAAGGACCCTGGGCACGATGACTTTTTTCATGCAGTCCTCTTGCTACCAGCTCTTTTCCCGTTCCGTTTGCACCTGTTATCAGTACCCGGGCGTCGGTTGGCGCAACTTTATCGATCATTTCATTCACCTTTCTGATGGCAGCTGAATTACCTACAATTTCGTAACGTTTGCCGATCTTCTTTTTCAGCTGACGGGTTTCGGTAACAAGATCCTTCCTTTCCAATGCGTTTTTTATTGTTACCAGTAATCTGTTCAGATCCAGGGGTTTTTCAATAAAATCGTAGGCCCCTTTTTTAATGGCATCAACGGCGGTATCAATATTCCCGTGTCCTGAAATCATAATAACCGGAATTTCAGTATTAACCTCAGTAATTTTTGAGAGTACTTCAATTCCATCCATATTGGGCATCTTAATATCACAAAGAACAGCATCAAAGTGGCTCTGCTTGAATAGTTCCAGCCCGGCAATTCCATCTTCAGCCAGCCCTACTTCATGCGATTCGTATTCAAGGATATCTTTAAGCGTATTCCGGATGCTTTTTTCGTCATCGATTACCAGGATATGAGCCATTGTAATACCATATTTCAATTAGGAATTCAAAATTAACAAATTTCGGATATGGAACGAGAAAGGTTTAAATGCAGGTATGATTGATACTTGTTGCCTGGTAAAGGTTGGTTCGAGGCATTTCTTCTTAATACTCATTGAATAATTGATAAATAGCACCTTCTTTCAGGGCAAAATTCGATTGATATATTTCTTCCAGCCTGAGAGAATCAAGGATGAATTTAACAAAAAGGCATGCCAGTACGATCATCTCGATACGCATGGGCTCAAGGCCTTTCATTCTGGTCCGCTCTGCTATTGTCGAACGGATAAGCTTTTCATACAGTCTATTGAATTCTTCATGTGTAATAGCTATCGACTTCGGATACAGGGACGATCGGGTTTCATCCCGTATTGATTCTGAGTGTATTATAGATACAAAAGTCTCAAACGAACCGGAAGCCCCCAGCAGGATCTTTACCCCATGAATATTTACCTGTTCTGTCAGGTCGTATAACTCGCCTGAAAGGTATCCTTTAAGATTTTCTATTTCATCGGGTTCAATAGGATCGGAAGGTTTAAATAACTCGAGCAAACGGGCAATTCCCAGTTCGTAACTACGCTTCCAGTAAATCCGGTCCTTATCGGCAATAATTAACTCATTGCTTCCGCCCCCGATATCAAGAATAAGATATTTTCCTTTATTCATCGGATGCGTCT
>CAYUAV010000734.1:0-2175 GCA_964442665.1 uncultured Bacteroidales bacterium | reverse complement strand
GGTTGCAGTACTGGGATTGATAACCTCTTGTGAGACTGATGAAACAGAACCTGGTAGTTCGTTGGAAAAAGGTGAGGTGCCTGTAGTTTATGAGGTTTTTGAAATGGAAGTCCAGGTTGTAAACAATGCTCCCGTTGTTTCCAGGGAACCGGAAGACTACCTGAATTGCAGCGTTATCATTGACGGCAGAGGTATTATGGACAACTACAGGGGAACAGCCCGTATCCGTGGCAGGGGAAATTCATCATGGTTATGGTACGACAAGAAACCTTACCGCATAAAACTGGATGAGAGCTCCGAAATCCTTGGCCTGAAGAGAAACAGGGATTGGGTCTTGCTGCCAAATTACCGCGATCCCACCGACCTGATGAATACCTTTGGATTTGAAGTAGCAGAATGGCTGGGCCTGCCCTTTACCAACCACACGCGTTATGTGGAGGTGACCCTCAACGGTGATTTCATTGGTTTGTATCAACTGACCGAACAGGTTGAACAGGGAGGCAACCGGGTTGATGTGGATGATAATGACGGACTGCTGATATGCCTGGATCTGGATGACGGTCCTTCTCTTAATCCGGGTGCCGGTGATAACTTCTGGTCAGCAGTGTTTGAGTTACCGGTATGTGTAAAATATCCTGATGAACCGACAACAGGTCAACTCTCTGCCGTCCGGGATGACTTTGCAAAGCTGGAAAAAGCAATCTATGATTATAATTACGATTCGGTTGCTGCGCTGTTGGATATTCCGTCTTTTATTGATTACCTGATTTTACAGGAGCTGGTTTATAACGTTGAGATTGATGCACCAAGAAGCGTTTTTATGTACAAAGACAAAGGGGGAAAATATGTGATGGGACCGGTTTGGGACTTCGATGCAGGATTTGACTTCGACTGGAGCACCATGTATACGGGACATAACTTTTTCAATGCACAGGAATTGGTCCTTGGAACCGATCCCGCCAATCATAAAGATGGGTATAGAATTTCGAATTTTTTCACCCAGATGTTCCGTAACAATCAGTTTGTCGAGGAATATAAAACACGATGGAACGAGGTAAAAGATATCATTTTTGAACATGCATGGGAGGTGATGGAGGAATATGTGCTGAGCCTGCAGGATGCCATGGCCCGGGATTTTCAACGATGGCCGATTTACAAAAATTACGCTGTCGAGATCAACCGGATGGAAGACTGGCTGTCGGATCGAGTTCCTTACCTGACATCTGTTATCAATAATTATCCCCCGGGAACAGTTGCTACGACCAAAACAGATTGCGGAACGATCACCTGCGATGTGACACTTTCATACAGTTTGGGTTATAATCAGGCAGTAACAGTAAATGTGGATGAAAGCACATTGCTTTCAAAGCTTGGGATAACACACGAACAGCTTTACAGCGCAGATCTGAGGATCGTGCCTTTGAAAACAGATGGCTCGGAAGGGATGAACAACACCAACGGCGTCTACGGCGGCTGGTTCGAAGCCGACAACAATCCCGGTTATTGGGCAAACGGTCATGTTTACATTGAGGTCTTTGATAACATGACGGTATGGAGTTGCGGATTAAGGGCTGAAGAAGGTTATTGTTCTGTTGGTGAAGAACACAGCGTGCGTATGCAGTATCAGTATACCCGGGGAACGGAAACCAAAACGGTAACCGTTGTCGTGAACTTCACCATTACTGCCTGAGGATGTTTGATAAGGAAGTAAGTTCTTAATACAATCTCTTATATGCATTTCGTCTTTGAATTACATCAGGTTAATGAATTAAACATTTTTTTTCAAAGTCCCGGAATAGATTTATAATGATAGGTTTTAGTATGGCGATTTACATCAGGACCAATTATATTGTTTATTTTAACATAATATTTATTTTGATTCGATAAAAATATGCAACACATTAATAATCTGTTAATTACTGCATTATTATTCTACTCATGCAGCAGGAATTGCAACCAGAATTCACAGGGCATTATCCCTAATCCGTCTGCTGAAGAAAGCAAGTCCGGACTGATAAAAGACTGGGGAGCGGAAACATGGACACGCGATGCTACTTTGATATATGACTATTGCAGCCACCAGGGAAAAAGAAGCCTGATGATCTTTTCTGACAAACCGGCCAGTGGAAGGTGGATGACAAAGGTTGATCTTAAACCATGGTCTAATTACAGGTT
>CAYUAV010000733.1:0-2175 GCA_964442665.1 uncultured Bacteroidales bacterium | reverse complement strand
AAATGCATTTGATTCCTCGGCAGTTGAAAATCCTGCATACTGACGGATTGTCCAGAGGCGGGTCACATACATTGTGGAGTAAGGTCCCCGTAGAAACGGAGGTATACCTGCAGCATAATCGAGGTGTTCCATACCTTCCAGATCGCTGCCGGTGTAAACCTGTTTTACCGGGATTTGCTCAGCCGTAAGCCAATTAAAGGATATGTTCTTCTCTTTTTCCCATGCAATACTATCCTTCTGTTTGCCTGAGACCCGCTTTATGTTTATCTTATTGAAATGTGGATGCATTTTTTATTTCTTCATCTTATAGTATTCCTGCAATACAAAAAAAGCTTTCTTCTTTTCACCCTTTTCCGACAGAATTCCCTTTCGGTTGAAATTATCCTGGATTCCGGGCAGGGGTCTCCTGGGCGATCGGAAATCAGTCAGTATCCAGGGTGACATACCACATAATCCGTCTATTTTATTAAGCATTTCCAATGTTTTTATATACAAATTCTCCTGGAATTCTTCTGTCCATCGCTGATCCTTACTGCCATGATATCCAAATTTCGCTCCTGCTCCAAATTCACTTATAAAAACAGGTTTATTATAAGGCACTTCCCAAGTAACTCTTTCACATTTTTCAGGTAATCCGTCGTACCAACCGATATACTCATTAAATGATACAATATCCAGGAAATTTGCCAAAGGGTCTTCCACGATAGCAATAGTGTCGGATGTGTAATGTCTTTCAAGTGCGGCACTTAATAATCGTGTACTATCCAGAAGACGCGTCCCGGAGGCAAGTTTTTCAAGGAATTCATTCCTTGATGCCGTTACGGGAGTTTCATTTGCCAGCGACCAGATGATGACGTTTGCCCGGTTACGGTCGCGCAGTATGTTTTCCTGAAGCTGATTCAGTGCGTTTTCGAATGTACTTTCGTTTTCCCAGTCAATGGTCCAGTATACCGGAATCTCTGACCAAACCATGATACCTTTCCGTTCGGCAATACGCGCCATATCTTCGTTGTGCGGATAGTGTGCCAGGCGGACAAAATTGCATCCCAATTCTTTTGCCCAATCAAGTAATTGCTCGGCTTTCCATAGAGCATTCACACGACCTCCTCCATGGGCTGCATATTCTTCGTGGATTGAAATACCCTTAAGAAACACAGGCATATCATTAAGAAGAATTTCTTTGCCTTTAACAGAAATAGTTCTGAATCCGACCGAATCGATCAGTTTATCGGTTCCGGCATCAATTTCGATCCTGTAAAGTTTAGGGTTTTCAGGTGACCATAATTCCAGTTTACGGGGATGAAATGAAAATTCGGCAATTCCGTTTTCATCGGAAATAATCCGGCTTTTTAGCTTCAGTTCCGGAATCCGGACATCGATATTTTCAACTGTATTTCCATCAATGAAAACTTTTCCATGTATAATTTTTTCCGATACTGCATTCATTACAATTGAATAATCCCTGATAAATACGGAGGGCAGAATAATCAGTTTTACATCTCGGGTTATTCCGCCATAGTTCCACCAATCGGTATTCAGTGTGGGAACTCCTTCTTTTAACCGTTTATTATCGACCTTAACAATAAGCGAATTATTTAACTCCTTTATGAGATCCGTTACTTCAAAAAAGAATGGGGTGAATCCGCCAATATGCGTTCCCAATTTTTGGGTGTTAAGGTAAACATCGGCGCGGTAATTTACAGCACCAAAATAAAGAAATACCCTTTGGCCTTCTGATAATCCTGGAACATCAAATTTTTTCCTGTACCAGATCGTTCCTTCATAAAAATAATATTTAGGGTCTTGTGTATTCCAGTCGCCCGGTACTTCCAGTACGGGTGATTTGTCAAAATCATATTCGATCAGATCGGAGGGTGATTCCATTCTTTTATCGGCATAATATCCCTTGGTCCATGGTTCATTCATCTGGTCGAAAGGTTCCATCCGGTAATTAAAGTAACCATTTTCATAAGGATCGACGATAATATTCCACGATCCATTCAGTGAAAGACAATCGCGGTAATATATCTGGAGTTTTTCTGTTGCAGAGTATCTGATTGTCGATGATTTCGAATCCTATAGCGACGACGTTTCGGCTGGTATTGCCATCTATCAGGCCTGGTCAGATGGATTAGAGTATACCGGACATCCCAGCAACGGCACGGGGTCTTTTTT
>CAYUAV010000732.1:0-2177 GCA_964442665.1 uncultured Bacteroidales bacterium | reverse complement strand
ACAGCAATAAAGTTGTAACTGTTATACATACAAGGTAATCGTCTCTAAGGCGACAGTAGAATAGTGTATTTTATATTACAAATACATTCAACTTATATTTTCATGACTCGCTCAAGACATGTACCTGAATTGTCATACATATTACAGTCTGCGATACGGGACTATGTCGCCGGAAGAACTCGTAAGCGAAGCCGTAAGAAATGGGATTGATACACTTGCATTAACTGATATCAACAACACCACCGGCATGATCGATTTTGTGAGCGAGTGTCGGAAAATGGGTATACATCCTGTCGGAGGAATTGAATTACGCAGCAATACATTCGATCTGCTGTATATAATCATAGCAATTAATAATGAGGGATTTAAGGAGATCAATGATTTTCTTACCTGGCATAATCTGAATAAGAGTCCCCTCCCACCCTGTCCTCCTGTTTTTGAGTATGCCATCGTTATTTATCCTTTCACAAAATCGCTGCCACGCAAATTGAAAGACAATGAATTCGTCGGTATCCGGCCGGGAGAGATACGAAAATTAATATCGTCGCCATTCCGGAATATAAAAACAAAATTGGTTGCCCTGCATCCGGTTACTTTCGCCAGCAGCAAAAGCTATCAACTCCATAGCTACCTGAGAGCCATTGATAACAATACCCTGCTTTCGAAGCTTACCGAAACTGATCTGGCCCGGCCCGACGAGTATTTTATTACTCCCGATCTGTTTCGCATTGCATATGAGGATTATCCTGATATTCTGAAGAACACCGAACGAATTGCCGATGCCTGTTCAATTGATTTCGACTATCATACAATAAAGAATAAGAAAATCTTTTCCGGAAGCCGGTACGATGATAAAGTGCTGCTCGAAAAACTTACTTACGACGGAATGATATACCGCTATGGAGCAAATAATAACGAAGCAAAAAAAAGAATTGAACATGAACTCGAAGTTATCGACAGGTTGGGGTTTTCAGCCTATTTTCTCATTACATGGGATATAATCCGGTACAGCATAAGCCGTGGATTTTATCATGTGGGCCGGGGTAGCGGAGCAAACAGTATTGTTGCGTACTGTTTAAAAATAACCGATGTCGATCCTATAGAACTCAATCTCTATTTCGAACGTTTCATCAATCCGAAACGTACCAGTCCGCCCGACTTCGATATCGATTATTCCTGGCGCGACCGCGATGAGATTCAGGATTATATTTTCAAACGTTACGGACGGGAGTATACAGCTCTGCTCGGAACAATTACAACATTTAAGGACCGTTCCATTATCCGTGAATTAGGTAAAGTGCGAGGACTCCCAAAGGAAGAAATCGATGTCCTGGTAAAAAATCCCGACGATGAGGCAAACTGCAATCAGATTACACATGAATTATTCGAACTCGGCAATCAGATTGTGAATTTTCCGAATATCCGGAGTGTGCATGCCGGAGGAATTCTGATCTCGGAAGTACCCATTACATGCTATACAGCGCTCGATCTGCCTCCGAAGGGTTTGCCAACAACCCAGTGGGATATGTATGTAGCCGAAAATCTTCGCTTTGAAAAACTCGATATTTTGAGTCAGCGCGGTATCGGACATATTAACGATTGTGCAGAACTTGTGCTGCAGAACAAAAAGAAAAAGATTGATGTACATCAGGTAGCCCAATTTAAGAAAGATACTGAAGTAAACCGCCGTTTATATAATGGCGAAGCTATAGGTTGTTTTTATGTCGAAAGTCCTGCTATGAGGGGTCTGTTGAAAAAGCTGCGTTGCGATAACTACCTTACCCTTGTGGCAGCCAGTTCCATTATCCGCCCTGGAGTTGCCAAATCGGGGATGATGAAAGAATATATTCACCGCTTTCATCATCCGACTGACTTTGAATACCTGCATCCCGTTATGAAGGAACAGCTGGAAGAAACCTTCGGGGTTATGGTTTACCAGGAAGATGTCATTAAAATATGTCATCATTTTGCAGGTCTTGATCTGTCCGATGCCGATATACTCCGGCGTGCCATGGCAGGTAAATTCCGTTCGCGAAAAGAATTCGGAGAAATACGAGGGAAATTCTTTGATAACTGTGTGAAGCGTGGCTACAGCAAAGAACTCACCCTCGAAGTATGGCGACAGATAGAATCTTTCGCTGGTTATGCTTTTTCAAAAGCCCATTCGGCTTCATATG
>CAYUAV010000731.1:0-2180 GCA_964442665.1 uncultured Bacteroidales bacterium | reverse complement strand
GCCTGAAGTCAATGCCGGCAGGGTAGATATGGATCTGCGGCAATTCAGGCAAAACAGGCATCAAACCTACCTTTCAATAATTGATTTTACCCGTGAATTTTACCGGAAGGGAGGCCTCAGAGGGACTGCACCTGTTACCGTCAATGCTAATAGTTATTTTCGGGGACAGGAAAACCTGATGATTGAAATACCGGCTATGAAAAAAGAAGTATTAACCGACCTGGATGAGAATTGGTTTTGTCAGGTATTGCAATGGTTAAGGCATGACAACAGCGCATGCGATTACAGTGCGTGGGAATATATTCGTCTTGAGTTCAGCTATACAGTACCTGAAGAAAACACCGCCAGGCTTAGCTGCAAAATTGATGGCCGTTACAGCTCGGGCATGTATGACAAGGTAATATGGGACAAGGCAAATAATATGGAGCCTGACCTGGCACCCTATCTTAAGCCCTATCTCGATGAGTACATGCAGCAACTCTATAAATACCTGACAGAGTAAGATCATGAAAGAATCAATAGTAAAGAATATCATCCTTGTATTTATGCTGATCGGAAAAATAGCTGTGCTGGGATGGATCATGATTCATTATTCTACCCACGGTCTTACGAAAAGTGAAACTTTTAGTGCCATATCGCTGGTGATCCCGGTATTTGCAGTATATCTGACCGTGATGGTCAAGGATGCCCTGGCTACTATGTACATTGATAAGAGGAAAAAGACTGAAAGAAAAGTAAAGTACTCCATTCTGATTATCGCACTTATCATTTTCCCCTTATATGTACTTCTTATTATGGGTGCTATTGGTCAAACAGCCAGAGGAAATTTCGAAGAAGTCGATTTGCAAAAAGCGATCGGCATCATTGAAAGTGCATTTGGCATTTATATAGGTCAGTTGATCACAACACTTTTCAGGGCCGGAGATCAGAAATAGGAACTGGAAAATTGCTATCCGCAAGTCCTGAAAAAGTGCAGGTCTGCCAGCTCACATGGGTTTATGTATTTACAATTAAAATCGTATTACACCCGGACAGGATAAGTATTGCTTTTTCTCAGGCAGGTGATTGTTTAGGGTTATTGCATCACCTGTACCGCCAGGGTACTGGCCCTTTACATGAGAACCTGATCAAACCAGGCAGGATTGAAAAATGCAGGAGTATAATTTTCAAATACAGATATTGGTTTTCGTTGGAATTTTATTTGCAGGCTCAGGGATTATATGGTTCTTCCCCAGATCATTTCGTACTATGCCGTTAGAGAAAATTATCATAAAATCCGGGTATCCATTTAAATTTCTGTAAAATTTATGTAATGAATAATGATTGGTGATCATTTCATATGAAACAATTCGTTTTGCAAAATCTAATACTTAACCTAAAAACTTATAAAATGAAGAAACACACACTGGTCCTTTCCGTTTTGTTTTGTCTTTTTAGTACAAGCAATGCGCAGAATTATGAAATTTATACGCAAAATATTCATTCTGCCTGGAATAACAAGATACAGGAGGGTTCATTCATTATCGTTCCCGAAAACGGTCAAAAGTTTATTGAAGCTACCTTGTTTCTTACTGCCGGAGAACCTGATGCTGATGCATGCCAAAAGCTCAAGAATAAATTATCAGAAACATATCTGAAACTCTCGAATCAACTAAATTCAGATTTATTCATTAAAGATGATTTCATTCTCCCGGATGAAATAAAAAATATGATCGCCAATAATTTTGTTTTTGTCGACTTATCCGATTATGTTCTGACGGATGGCATAAATTCTTATCCTCTTGTTTGGGTAACGAAGCCTTTGAGCGAATATATGACTGTCTATTTAAATGAAGGCCATGTTATTAAAGTAGTAAAATCGGAGTTTGACAAGCAAAATAGCGTTGCCATGAACAGGAAGGTATGGCTGGGTAATTTCAGGTGTCATGGTATATATTTCGGTCTGCTGCAACATTATGTCAGAGTCGGAATGGAGCTTATTTTCGTTGTTCCGGCCAGTACGGACACAAGGCAACTTAAACTGGTGAAAAAGAGTATTTAGACTAAGGATTAACTGATTATCGTTTCGGATAAATTTGTGAATTTTCGTTTTACTAAGAAAGCTGCTTTCGGAAATTCAGCTATCAGAAGATTGTCTGCTAACATCGGTATAAATAAAAGTCACTTATTTCTTTGATTTC
>CAYUAV010000730.1:0-2182 GCA_964442665.1 uncultured Bacteroidales bacterium | reverse complement strand
TGCACGGCAAAAGATCCCACACCACCTGAAGCACCCAGTACCAATAGGTTTTGACAGGAAGAGAGCAATATCTGAGATCGATCGGTGCCGACGAAGTAATTGATTATACCAGGGGCGATTTTGCCGGACAGTTTAATGCACTTCTTCCGGAGGGCGCCGATTTGATTTTTGACTGTGTCGGGGGAGAAACAGGTAAAAAAGCCTACCGATGTGTTAAGAAGGGTGGAGCATTAGTCTCTATTGCCGCTCAGGAAGATGTTGAACTGGCAAAAAAATACGATGTGCGTTTCAGTTATGTGTTTGTTGAACCGCATACCCGTCAACTGGACAGGATACGGGAATGGATTGAAGCCGAAAAGGTTAAAGTACACATCGAACATGTATTCGACCTGACAGATGTTGCGGCTGCTCATCGGCAAATAGAAACCGGCCACACGCTGGGAAAAATTGTTTTGAAAATTCCGTGACTTAAAGAGGATACGGGAAAAATAGTTTTATAAGAATCTTCCAATTATCACAACCTTTTCTCATCAACCGGGCGGAGCGATCTCATAAGCGATAGCGAATAATTGCCTGCCCGGCATGAGGGCATAAAATGGATACACGCCATTGCAAACAACAGCATAATTTGTATTAACAGATATTTCTACATGGGAAACCGATGACCATGAATCATTAACCCGTCTCCTTGTTCATGCCGACTTATTTGAAATAGAGGGCTTAGTTTTTACAACAGGCTATAGCTGGAGTGACATTATTAGTACAACCACTGGAATTGATTTAATTAATGGTGTAATTGATGCATATGAGTTGGAGCTGACCAACCTGATGTTGCGCTCCAGCCAGAGCGGACATTCTCAGGATACCGGCTGACAAGAAATCGGATACTGGCGAAGCCCGGACTATTTAAGAGATCGTGTTATGAAGGGAAGCTTGAGAAGGGGGATGCAATATATTGGTGCTGGTAATAATTCCGATGGCAGCAACCTGATAATTGACCAAGCTGATGAGGATGACGATCGTCCAATCTGGCTGACAATTTGGGGAGGGGGAAATACACTGGCACAGGCAGTCTGGCAGGTACAGCAAACGCGAAGCGAAGCAGAACTAAAAACCTTCCTGAATAAAATCCGTGCCTGCGCCATAACCGATCAGGATCGTCATTATGACGGATCTGAAGGATTCGAAGTTAGCTCCCATCAGTGGTTGCGCCGTGAATTTGCCGATGATCTTTTGTTTATATGGGATGAATGTGCCTGGAAATATCAAAATAGTACCGGACGCAACAATGGATCGCAGTACGAAACCTATAGTCAGGATACTGGTTACCCAAATTACCAGGGGTATTTACAATGTTAAATTAACCGGTAAAAACAAGAATACTGATTTTTATAAAGTTTTAAAAATATAAATTCTTTAACTTTAAAACGGGCAGTAAATTCAACCGGCTTATACTTCAATATGTATTTCGACAAAAAAAATCAGATCATGAGAAGCTTACTATTTTTACTATTGTTTTCTTTGATTTTCAATTCCCTTTCCGGGCAAACGAATCAAAAACACAGAGTAATCATACTTTCTGACATTGAAGCAGATCCTGATGATACGCAATCCTTTGTTCGTTTACTTTTATATTCAAATAAAATTGACATCAAAGGATTAATTGCAACCACTTCCTGTTGGCATAAATCAATGGTCAATCCGGAATCCATTAAAAAAGTTGTTCAGGCGTATGGTAAGGTACAACCTAATCTTAATAAACATGAACCTGGATTTCCTGATGCTGAATCACTTTTGGCGAAAATAAAGCAAGGCCTGCCCAAATACGGAATGCCGGGAGTTGGCGATGGGAAAGATTCAGAAGGTTCCGACTGGATTATAAAAGTATTAGAAGAAAATGATGAAAGTCCAGTGTGGATATCGGTGTGGGGAGGAGTGAATACCCTTGCCCAGGCATTGTACAAAATAAAGCAGACAAAATCAGCAGCAGAAGCAAAAAAATTAATAGCAAAACTCAGGGTTTATACCATATCCGATCAGGACGACAGCGGAATATGGATCAGAAATAATTTTCCCGACTTGTTTTATATTGTTAGTCCGGGAGATGATTATAGTAGCGCCACCTGGACCGCTATTAACTCTTTTATTCAGGGTATTAATAACGAGAAAATCAGTAATACCT
>CAYUAV010000729.1:0-2183 GCA_964442665.1 uncultured Bacteroidales bacterium | reverse complement strand
CGTGGATAACCTTTACAAAGAAATATATAAAGGGGAGATTCAGCTCCGGGATATGAGTCTGATTTTATGCATCCTTGCTCTTCTCCTTTCGGCCACCGGCCTCTTTGGAATAACCGGTATCGCTTACGAAGCCAGGACAAAAGAGATCGGAATAAGGAAAGTCAGCGGAGCCCGGACATCGGGGATTATACAGTGGTTGTTACATGATATCCTGATAGTGGTTTCATTTGCCTTGCTTCTGGGAATCCCCATTGCATATTTCCTTACAATAAGTTGGTTGAAAAGCTATGTATACCGGATTACGCCTTCTGTCTGGATATATTTACTGACGGCGATAACTCTTTTGGGTATCGCACTTCTCACCGTCAGCTGGCAAACCTGGCGAGCTGCTTCCCGTAATCCGGTTGAGGCATTACGGTATGAATAGATTGGACAGGAAATTAATTACCGTTATTCGAAATCGATTTCTTATGAATGTAAATAGCATTAACTATATTTATGCCCAGAAAATTATTCCTGTAAATATATCTTCAAAACTTAATTCCATGAAACCAACGTATTCGATTATTTTATTCGTCAGCGTCATCATCTTTATATTGATTTCCTGCCTGCAACCAAAAGAAAAAGCTCTTAAAAGTCCGGATGGCAACATCTCCGTTACTTTTTATCTCGATAACGATGGAACTCCTTTTTACTCGGTTAATTACCTGGGAGAGGCTGTCCTGGAAAATTCCCGGTTAGGTATAATTCGCAGTGATGCAGATTTTTCTAAAGGATTAAAAATAATATCTGTAAGTCAGGTTACTCCGGTTATTGATAAGTATACCCTGCTCTATGGCAAGAAAAGAAATGTGTCCTATAAGGCAAATAGCGTGATTTATCATTTATCTGGTTCTTCAGGTGAAAAAATGAATATTATGTTCCAGACTTCCAATGATGGTGTTGCCTTCCGGTATGTCTTCCCAGGCAAATCGGAAGAAACCAAAAAGATCTCACGTGAACTGACTGCATTCCATTTCCCTGAGGGTACAAACGGATGGCTCCAGCCACGGGCAAAATCTAAATCAGGATGGAATCAGGTTAATCCGTCGTATGAAGAAAACTACTGGCCGGATACGCTCTTGTCCCCGATTCATGCCAGCGAAACGGGATGGGTATTCCCTGCCCTGTTTCATTCCGGCAGGTTCTGGATCAATATTACAGAAACCTGGCCCGAGGGTAATTATTGCGGAAGCCATTTGAATAAAGGTACCCTGCCAACTGAAATGGTCATCGAATTTCCCGAAGCTACCGAAGGTTTCACTAACGGTGTTATATATCCTGAGTCTGCATTACCCTGGTCGACCCCATGGCGTGTAATAACTATAGGTGAAAATTTAGGGATCCTCGCCGAATCGACCCTGGGAACCGACGTGGCCCCTGCCTCAAAGCTTGATAATATCGATTATGTGAAACCCGGCAGAGCCTCATGGAGCTGGGTACTGCTTAAAGATGCATCGGTTAACTACGAAGTACAGAAAGAATTTATCGAATATGCCGCAGAAATGGGATGGGAATACTGTCTGATTGATGTAGGCTGGGATACTACAATAGGGTGGGCCGGAATAAAGGAACTCGCCGGATTGGCCAAATTAAAGAATGTAGGAATTCTTCTGTGGTACAATTCTGCCGGCGACTGGAACACAGTTCCTTTTCATCCAAAGGATAAACTGCTGACATCAGAAAGCCGGAATGCCGAATTTGCAAGACTTAAAGAAATTGGGATAAAGGGTATAAAGGTTGATTTTTTTGGTGGAGATGGTCAGTCAATGATGAATTATTACGTAGATATCCTTAAAGACGCCCATAAATACCAGCTTATGGTTAACTGTCATGGAGCTACGTTACCCCGGGGTTTGCAACGGACTTATCCAAACCTGATTTCCATGGAATCGATCCGGGGTCTTGAATATGCAACCTTCGATCAGGAATCGGCAAACCGGATTCCGGTAAAATCGACCATCATTCCATTTACCCGTAACATATTCGATCCCATGGATTTTACCCCCGTTTGTTTTACCGAATATGATAATAACACACGCGTGACGGGAAACGGTGCCGAACTGGCTCAGGCAGTGCTCTTCCTTACGGGTATCCAGCATTACGGTGAAACCCCCGGGGGCATGCCAACCGCACCGGGGTAT
>CAYUAV010000728.1:0-2187 GCA_964442665.1 uncultured Bacteroidales bacterium | reverse complement strand
ATTTGCCATGCAGGCTGCCGAGGGAAAGTTATTCAGGCCACTGGCGTTTACGAAAACATTTGCTTTGTTGGCCTCCCTGGTTATTGGAATCATTATCATACCCGCAATGGCGCATGTTATTTTTTCCATACGATTTGATAAAAAACGCATATCGCGTATTTGGAATTATACCCTCATTGCAGCGGGAGCAATTTTTATCATGGTATTCCATACATGGATTGCTCTGGCATTGATAGCTTTTGGGGCAAACAACCTGCTGCAAAACAGATGGCCCGAAGAGAAACGTAAATTCGTAAACCTTATTAATATTGGTCTTGCGCTGCTTATTGTGGTGTATTTTCTGACAACGGAATGGATGCCGCTCGGTGCACAGAACAGCGCATTCGTCAATTTTCTGTTTGTGGTTGCGATCCTGGCACTAGTGCTGGGCATATTAATGACTGTTGTTCACTACTATCCTGAAATCCTGAAATGGTGCCTTGCCAATAAATGGAAATTTCTATCGGTTCCTGTTGCAGTTGTATTGTTTGGGATACTGATCTGGCAGGGAGCCGATAAAATATTCGGATTTCTGCCCGTTAAGCTTAAAGAAACAGGCGGTTGGCAGGTAATCGCCAGGACATTTCCCGGCGTAGGAAAGGAATTTATGCCCGCACTGGATGAGGGTTCGTTCCTCCTCATGCCCACAACTATGCCGCATTCCGGTATCGAGGAAAATATAGAAGATATCCGTTTGCTTGATCTGAAAGTAAACTCCATCCCCGAAGTAGAATCAACGGTAGGGAAATGGGGACGCGTAAGTTCAGCGCTCGATCCTGCACCGATTTCAATGTTTGAAAATCTGGTCAATTACAAATCGGAATATATACTGGATGAGAATGGTCATCGCATACGATTTAAAACGGATAAAGAAGGGGCATTTTTATTACAGGACGGGACCAGGTATAATCCTCACAAGGAAGACTTCAGACAGATAGAAAAAGAAGAATTGATACCCGATGAAAAGGGTGAATATTTCCGTCAATGGCGCGATGAAATCAAATCGCCCGACGATATATGGCAGGAAATTGTAAAACAGTCGAACCTGCCGGGATTGACATCAGCCCCGAAACTTCAACCAATCCAGACACGGCTGATCATGTTGCAAACCGGTATGAGGGCTCCTATGGGCGTAAAAGTATACGGTCCCGATCTGGAAACAATTGAAAAAACAGGTTATGAGATAGAGACCTTGCTCAGAAATGTTCCCGGAGTTGAACCTGCATCGGTTTTTGCCGACCGGGTGGTTGGCAAGCCATACCTTGAGATAAAGATCAATCGGAAAGCTATTTCACGATACGGCCTTACAATTGATGATATGCAGATGTATATCAGCAGCGCCATTGGAGGTATGAAACTCACCACAACCGTGGAAGGCAGGGAACGATACCCTGTACGGGTCAGGTATGCACGCGAATTCAGGGATAATCCCGATGATTTAAAAAACGTGCTTATACCCACACCCTCAGGCGTTCAGGTTCCTTTGGGCGAACTGGCGGAAATCACCTATACGCGTGGTCCCCAGATGATTAAAAGTGAAGATACCTTCCTGGTCGGCTATGTGATCTTCGATAAAATGCCGCAATATGCCGAAGGCGATGTGGTTGAATATGCACAGGCTTATCTGAACCAGAAAATAGACGAAGGAAAATTTGTATTGCCTGCCGGAGTGAGTTACAAGTTTACAGGGAATTACGAAAACCAGATAAGGGCAACCAAAAGACTCATGGTTGTGGTGCCTGTTTCACTAATTATCATTTTTCTCATTCTCTATTTCCAGTTCCGGTCGGTTACAACCTCCGGTATGGTATTTACCGGCATATTTGTGGCATTCTCAGGTGGTTTCCTGATGTTATGGCTTTACGGGCAGCACTGGTTTATGAACTTTTCGGTTGCAGGTTTAAATATGCGTGACCTGTTCCAGATGCATACTATTAACCTGAGTGTGGCAGTATGGGTAGGCTTCATTGCCCTGTTCGGTATTGCTACCGATGATGGCGTAATCATGGGAACGTACCTTATGCAGGTATTCGACAAGGAAAAACCTTCCACTGTGGCAGCCGTCAGGGAATCTGTACTCCATGCAGGAATAAAGAGGGTACGACCCGCAATGATGACCGCATCCTGTGCCATTATAGCATTGATCCC
>CAYUAV010000727.1:0-2191 GCA_964442665.1 uncultured Bacteroidales bacterium | reverse complement strand
TTCATAACCCATATCCAGATGTAATGGAGGAACGGGGCGTTCATACCTCAGCTGCAGAATATACCGGCTCGGCTCTCCTTTCTGAAGTCCTTCGGTTTTTGTGTTATAAACCAGGGTAACATTGCGCGACCGGTGAAGAAGCCGGTAAAAATAATACCCAAATATAGCATCCTGATGATTAATGGTGGGCAGACCAAACGCTTCGCGAAGGGCAAAAGGAATTAATGAAGGTATATGACTTGATTTTGGGAATTTTCCTTCGTTCATCGAGAGTATGATGATATTTTCAAAATCGAGGGCGCGGGTTTCAAGAATACCCATTACCTGCAATCCCGTCAGTGGCTCACCGGCAAACGGTACCGAGATTCCTTTCAGTATGCGCCGCAGCAGGCTGAAAATGATTGAAAAAGACAGCCCGATACCGGATTCTCTGATAAGAATTTCAAAGCGTGTAAGTACTTTATGGATTGCAAACAGTATTTCCAATTGCCATTTAATTGTTGCTACAGGTTCATCGTTTCCCCTGATGAGTTCAGCAACCATTTCAACAATTTCACGCAAGTAGCTGCCAAACCGGACCGGTTCTTCCGGAGCTTTACAAATTAACCTGATCAAAGGACTTTCCAATTTTATGTCCTCCGGATCGATATATACCAGGTTTTTCTGCCGGCATTCCTTCCGGAATATTTGAATTTCTTCCCTGCCTGAAATATTTGTAAGGAAGGCATGGCCAAGGACGGTAAACAGATCGTTATGGTAGTATTCATATTTCCCTTCTTTCCCTTTCATCTTTCTCCGGTTTTTTTGTAAATCGGTTAGTGCCGATAAAAAGCCGAAAGCCGGAGTATCGATAACAGGATACCCCAAAGAAATATTCACGTTTTCAATTCCTTTGGGAAGCGAATTAACCACCGGCATCAGGAGTGATTCATCGGCAAGGACCAGCGCGGTCTTCAATGGTGATTCCACTGTGTCCGATCCTGTTATTTCGAGACATTTATCGATGATCTTTGCCTGTGATACGGATGCCGGAACAGCAATGGTGGTAATTTTTTGCTCCGTTCCTGAAATATGATTACCGGTATAGAAATCAGGAGGCTGAGAATACCGGCGCAAATAATTTCTCAGGAAAAATCCGGCTTCATGAAAATCGCTTTCGATGTATGATTTATCGTAATCCCAGAAAAAAAGGGCCTTTCCTCCGGCCTTGAACTTATCGAAAAGTAATTCCTCGGAATGGTTTAGTGCATTAAACCCGACGAATACAACTTCACTGTTAAACAGCTCCGGTTCCAGACCGGAATTCAGCCTGTCGACAGCTCTTCTGTAAGCCATGCCCTCGTATGCGAGTCCTTCTTTTTCAAGCGAATTGCCAAATTCGGAATATATAGCGCCCAGAGCATCCCAGATCGACAGAAATTGTTCTTTTTCATCCGATTCCCTGCTTTGTATAATAATATCCCAGAAATTTCTGATAGCATCGATCTGAAATTCTTCAAGATATTCTTTATAATCCTCAATGGCTTTTAAATCGCTCAGATTGCGATATATATCTCTGGCATTTATCCGGTATTTATCAATATCGTCGAAGTCGGCCAGGATCACTTCGGCGTAGTAGTAAAAGTTGTCGAAAGTCTCGGCTGAAGAAGTTATTTCCTTATACGTTTTGTAGAGATGGAATGACAATGTCAGCGGATCCGTGAGCTGCAATCCGCTTAATTTCTGAACAAAATCGGAGATACTAAAATAACGGGGAGCCCAAAGCGGTTTTTCAATTATCCGGGAAAGGAAATAATTAAAAAAGAGTCTTGCGCGCCGACTGGGAAATACGATCACCGTGCGGCGGAAATCACCCTGATTTCGCTTTAAAAGATACTGGGCTACATCCTGAAGAAAATGAGTCATTAACTAATTTTTATGTATTTCCGGTTGATGTTTATAAAATTTACCCTGCCACAGATCGAGTTCTTCCATTTTCTTCGCGATACGCTGCACAACCTGGTCGTAACGTATATCCCACATTTCCCTAACATTAATCCAGGGTTGTGTTTCGGCAGCCATCCGATCTACGATAAAATCAGGATTAAGCCGGCCCAGAAATCGCACTACGAAATTGATATAGTCATCGAGAGTAAAAAGATCGAACCTGGCAGAATTTTTCTCATAATCCGAAGCGAACCGGGTACCCCTG
>CAYUAV010000726.1:0-2195 GCA_964442665.1 uncultured Bacteroidales bacterium | reverse complement strand
GTAATTTTCCATCAACAAATATTGTAGTAGAGCACCTTTTATCTCCTAACAGGAAACCTTCATCAATCTGAACCTCAACGGGTCTGTCAAGTAACATCTCAAACATACTTTTTTGAAAATTTTTACAACAATAATTACAGAGAGATTGAGGTGCATTCTGGCATTGTGCGTATGGACATGCGCATTTATCAACTATTTTTCCTATGATTTTTATAGTTGACTTTTCCAGATCATACTCCATCTTTTCCCAATAAGTGTCCTTATTGGAATTCACCATATCAAAAAAACTTTTTAGGTTACTTTTGTATCCATCAATCCAGTTTTTAAAACAAGGATTAGTAGTATGTTCATAACCCAGCCTTTCAAATACACTTTTTTTAACGGTTTCTTCCATTGTGGTTTCTACATAGATTAGTACATTTTGAACTTGTCTCGTATCAACAGGGACGACCGGTGTACCCTTAGTTTCATTGTTATCTTGTGCTGCTGCAAACAAATTACCTTTTGATAACAAACTAAATCCAACACAGGAGCCAATTCCGATACCACAAGATTTTTTAAGGAAATTTTTTCTATTCATAGTATATGGTTTTCATTAGTATTCTTAGTTTAATTAGGGCAATGATTTCTGCATAAAATATGAGTGCGTATGAACCCAACCCTCTGCCTGTCTCCCGAAGCTGTTTCTGCGAAGTTCCTTCTCCGTAGTAAAACTGCAAAGGAGAAGCGGGGTCGGACTGTAGTTGGTTACTATTTTTTTGTTTACTTATCATGCCGATACTTTCTCCCATATTCATCTTAGGAAGTGTTGGCCGACGGATTTATTATTTACTGTTTTTAAATAATCCTGCACCAAGATCATAACCCAACGTTCCCGGAATTATATGCAGCTGGTCAATGGGACAGGGTTCCAAGATATTGTTGATCATCCTCAACGATATATTACCTTCTTTTATGACATTAGTTTCTTTAAGCGGAAATGATATTGCGCGCTCTCCGTTCCCCTGATAAATATCACAGTTCACTACTATGCAACTATCCATTGAATATTCTGCATTATTATATTGAGGGCATATAGACCAGAAAATATTGGAATTTGATACGATATTATTTTTAAAAACAAAATTACTATCAGCCGAACATGTATAAACAGCATTTCTTGTGCCATAAATTATACAATGCGTCATGCTGTTTCCAAGTTTTGGACTATTATTTCCATCAAACCAATATACAGCTGAGTTATTTGTTTTATAAAAAACGCAGTGGTTAATATTAACTGAATCGCCATGTGCAATAACCGGAACCTGTATTGAGACAATTTGCAGATCTGCAATAAACATACATTGTTCAACCAGTAAATCAGACATTGTTTTATTAAACCTGGAAATCGGATAATAGAACGCAGGTGGGTAATTATAACCAGGAAATTTAATTCCTCTTATAGTAATATGATTTTCATTAATATAAAAAGCGGTTACAAAATTATCCTTTAAGTAGTGATCTCCCGATATAATTTCTCCTGTTTTTGACCTGCTAATGATTACGGGCATTTTCCCGGGTTTCCATTCAGGATCATCGGGTAAAACAGTGGCTTCAATTACTATTCGTTTATTAACCATTGTTTTTTTGGTAGCAACTTCTACATGCTTATTTAAGATATAGATGCCCGGATTTATTTTTATGGTATAAATATTATTATCCGGGCTGCTTATAATTTCTGCTGCTTTATTAATGGAAAAAACCGGAGATTCTTTTGTTCCTGAATTATTATCATCTCCGATATCAGAGTCAACATAAACTGCCTGGGCATGCATCCTCATATAACATGTCAGGAACACAAAGCTTACTAATAGAATTTTTTTCATGGTTTTATTGTTTGATGAGTTATGGCATATACTATCGAAGATTTATTCAAGGTATATCTTTCGGTTCAGCATTGTATCGCCGGTTTTTACTCTAACCGTATATATACCTTTCGGAAAGGGTCCCATATCAAATGCTTTTTCCGATCTGCCTTCAGTTACAAATGAAAAAACACGTTTCCCTGACGGATCGACGATTTCAACTTCCGCTTTAGCACAGGGATTGTCTTTGAATGAAATGGCTATTATGCCTGTTGTAGGATTCGGGGCGATCACAAGGCCGGGATTTTTATTGATCGCGATGCCCGAACCATCTTCTACTATGATCCTGAA
>CAYUAV010000725.1:0-2203 GCA_964442665.1 uncultured Bacteroidales bacterium | reverse complement strand
GTCTGTAATGATAAACCTGTCAGCCGATGCATCCGGTTTGCAGGCAGGTTTATATGGTGCCGATATTTATATCCGGAGCAACGATACACTTCACAGGGAGTTCATTATTCCATTCAATCTGGTTGTTAATGAAGTATTGCCTCCCGTTCTTGATGTTACCGATTCACTCTGCATGAAAATGTATGTCAATGAAGTAAAGAATTTCCAGCTTAGTATAGGAAATGAACATGGAGGAAGCGATCTGGAGTATTCTCTGCAAATTCAGCATGATAACTTTGATGAGGATTGGCTGGAAATAGTCACAAATGCTCAGGGAGTTATTGAAGCAGGGCAGTCAGTTACCAGTCTGCTTCATGTCAACGCCAGCCATTTAACTGCGGGCAGATACACCTCGACTCTTGTAATAAACAGTAACGACCCTGACAGGAATGGCAAACAAATTCCGGTTATTCTTCAGGTATTTGATAACCAGTTATTGTCATTTGTTGATATACATAATAATGGGAATACGCCATCAGATTTTGGAGTTAAGGTATATCCAAACCCGGCTGCTGATTGGCTGAATGTTGATCTCACCTCATTATCCGGCCGGAATATTGAACTAAGCATTATAACTATTACCGGGGAACTGATCGATCAGAGCAGGTATATTCTTGCAACATACCCCTCGATTATCAGCATTTATTTTGTTGATCTTAAACCCGGTATCTACGTGCTTCGTATTGTTGGAGACGGAGATAGGATCTATTCGATCCGTTTTTTGAAAGAATAGATGATGGATTTATGGACAGGAAATTCATGTAAGAAGCTGAAGAATAACAGCATTAATAGGATTTGAGTACAAGGGGACTCGCCATCGGACAATTTGGAATGGTAAAAGCAATTTTTAATTGAAATTTATTGCCGTAAGAAATTGAAAGTAATTTTTTTCTTTTTCAAAATACGGGAGAGCTCTTTTTTCGAAGGATCCAGATAATACTCAATAATTTTATTTTCTACTGAATCAATAACATGTGTAATTTCGACAATATGATTAACCGAATCAATTTCCGATGAGTCCAGAAGCTCATCAAAGTAAAGCTGATTAGTGTTTTTTTTCATAATATAAACTTGCCACATATCCTTTTCGGCTTTCATATTCAGAAAGATAAAACCCTGCCATTTTCTGATCATATTTCCCGGTGCGTTCAGAAAAACCGTATCAACTTTTCTTGAGATATATTCTGCCGAATCTCCGATAAGATTAATTTCCACCGTCCAGTTGGGTGAAACGTATACGAGGGTATCATGATCGATAACCGTATCAATATCCCGGTATAACTGTTCCCGGGTCATTCCGGAAAATTCAGTTTCATACTGTGTGACCATGTTTGCAGAAATTATGATCCGGATACTGTCCTTTGTATTCAGATAATCAGCTCTGTATGCCGGTGGAATTTCCGGTAAGTTTTTAACTCCTGGAGGTTGGGGAGCAAGGAAATACACAGGCGGTTCGCATGAAAACAGCACGACTGAAATCGCAAAAAGAGTAATGAAGTGGTATTTATTAAGTGAAGGGCAAAGGGTGGTCTTATTAATAATCATCTATTTTCAGTTTTTGGTTACAATGGCATAGAAATCATCCTCGAGGGGCAGGTAACCATGCTCATAGCAAAAGTAGTAGATTGTTCCTGCACGAGTGCGGTAGATATTGGTAAAATAATTGAAATCGAAGCCTTTGTCAAGCAGTTTTTTCTTAGTGACTTTTGTTTTACCATCGGGATTCAGTTCATGCAGGATCCGGCGGTTTTTACGCAGGGTATGATTTATGCGTCTGATATAATTATTTGAATCCTGGTTCTGCCGGTTATTGAATTCATTACGACACTGATCAGAACAAAATTTTTTATCGATTCGCCCGGTATATTCATCGCCACAGACCGGACAGGTTTTTTTTCTATCCATATATTTTACTGTAACATTCTGTAAATATAAAATTTATCCGTTTACAAACGGTTACAAACGACTAATAAATGACAACAAATGTTTAAAAACCGACTTGGGCGACCGGCTTGTTGTTACTTTGATTCATCAAAATTTTAATTGTTAAACTTTAAAAAATTACAGTCATGAAAGATTTAAGGAACAGAGTACAGTTAATCGGAAACCTTGGAATGGACCCCGAAGTAAAAAGTTTTAACGGCGACCGCAAGCTGGCACAATT
>CAYUAV010000724.1:0-2204 GCA_964442665.1 uncultured Bacteroidales bacterium | reverse complement strand
TCATCTAAACTCCAATCACCTGCCTCAACTAACTTTAATGTTAACATTGTAACAACTGTTTTAGTAATTGAAGCAATATTAAATATTGTATTTTCAGGAGCAGGAATACCTTCTTGAAGCTCTCCAAATACATATAAATAGCTTATTTCACCATTTTCAATTATACCAATGCCGACAGCCGGTACATCATATTCCGCCATCCAGGAAACAATATTCTCTTGATAGTTAAGGTTTTCTTTATAATTGATTTGTGCTTGTGCAGTAAGTGAAATAAAAATCAAACAAAATATAACAAGTAAATACTGAATTTTCATAATTATATCATTTTAGTTTTTGAATAATAAATATTTCAACATCCTATTAATAAAGATTCTATTATAGTTGTTTTATTCCTAAAGACGTTTAATGAAAATTTTTGCTGCATATTATTAGAAAGAGGGACGACTCATAATTTGCGCTAACGACTGACGGTATGACCAGTTGCGTTATCAATGTGATTACTTATCTAGTTAGTTGATCCTTATAAACTACGTTTTTTTCACAATTTGCAGGATTGGATATTTACCGGAACCAAAATTATAGTCCGAAAATACCATCCAAAAATTAAGTCAAAAATTTCTTGCTGCTTCATCCTCATCCATTTCATCATATTGTATGCTGCAGCAGCCAATATGGTGTTTATTTTGTCGCCAGAGACACCCTTTAGATAGTTTCTTCGCATTCTGTGGTCATATTTCAGATGGGAGATAAGTGCCTCTATGCCAGCTCGTGATCGACATCTTGCCTCGCGTTGCTTTTTCAGGTAATAGCTTTCTTTTTTGAGCGTTTTTGGCATTACAATGTCTATTGATCCTATTCTCCCCTTTATCCGGTAACCTCTGTCAACAATAGCTTTTTTGATTTTTCCTCCGGTTAACTCCCGAACCTGTAATAGTTGTGGTTTTAATGTGTGTCCATCATATGCATTTCCATCTATCGCCATAGCCCCAACAATGATACCTGACTTCCTGGTATAGGCAAAGGAACTCTTGTTGCCAAATTCATAGGGCTTGTGTTCTTTCCCTTTTGCAATACAAAGAACTTCCGGTTCATGGATGCTGTATATCTTATTTTTATCGTCCTTTTCTTGTGTTAAGACTCTATAAAGTACATTAAGTGTCTTCATATAAGCCTGCTTTGGTATTGGATTAAGCTGAGTGACTAAATCATTGTAAATCTTTAATGCTATCCTGTAGAGTTTCTGCTGAGCACGAATATGCTTCTTAAGGTTCTTTGGTTTGCGGGCAAATCGCAATTGGTGTTTTAATTTCTTGATTTCCCTGGTGTAAGTTCTTTTTAACTTTATTCCTTCGACCTTTGCAATACGCTTGCAATATTCAATGGACCTTTCATAAAGCTTGCGATCCGTGGGAAATGTAATGTTCTTCTCCTGGACTGTAGTATCAACACGAACCTCCCTTACTTCTCTTCGGATGGTATCTTTACCAAATAAATCGATGCTTTGCTTAAAGATCTTCTTCATCCCTTCTTCTCCTATACGCTTGCGAAAATGTACAAAGTCGCTTGGATCAAAGGGAAGCTTATATTGAAAGTAAATCTCTCCGCAAAAGTGCTGCCAGTATGGATTTTCCAGGTACCTCTCAACAACAGTCTCATCTCCAAGATTATACATCTGCTTCAATAACAAGAGTCCCACTATGGTGCGAATAGGTATTGATGGTCTGCCTGTATTACCATACAAAGGCGCAAATTCCTTTTCCAGGCTGGCCCAGTCGATTTCCCTGGCTAGAAGGCAGAGCTTGTGATCCGGGTGTATAAAGCTTATCAGAACAGTTTTGAACATTTTTAACTGCGGATTTTCGGGCAATTTTTTTAACATAATTTCAATGATTTTGACCTAATTTACTCAAAATCGTTCAAAATTATGTCTTTTTATGTTTATAAGTTATTAACAATCAATATGTTAAATGTTAATAAGGATCAACTAAGTAACGTTCATGTTGTGGATATTTCAGATCCATTAATACCAGAATTTATTGATACAATGAGTGGCGGAAGGACTATTTTAGTAAGTGAAGATCATACATATAATCTAGGTGCTGGTTCATTCATGGCAAATTGGTTTGGGATTTACAATATTTCAGAACAATATCAAAGAAAAAAAATAAGTGGTAATGGATAATGTCGTTTATAAAAATAGGTGA
>CAYUAV010000723.1:0-2205 GCA_964442665.1 uncultured Bacteroidales bacterium | reverse complement strand
TTTCAGCAGGTGTGTACTTGTACCAGTAGTCATATTTTCCAGATGGAACAACATATGTTACTCCTTTATCTACCTGTATACCTGAATCACATATATCTCCGGCCATAAAATCCCTTTCACTAAGTGTCCATTTTGCAGTATCTGTATCTAACGAATTACGTATTTCTATGTAATAGAGACTTCCCGAATCAGCGGGGAACTCTAAAAATTTGCCGTCGGAACAATTATTATCCCAAACCATCCAGTCTGGAGTATACATATTCACTGTGTCTTTATAAACATTTATCGTGAGAATATCCCATTCTTCATTTCCAAATCCACAAGTTGAGATTGTTATCATTTTATTCATATCAGCATCAAATTTATACCAGGTTTCCGTTGAGTTATTAATTGACCATAATTCAATAGTATCATTTATTTCAACAGGAATTGCAAATTGATATAACTCTCCGGGTTCCGGATAATATTCAGTTAAATACCAGTTATAAGTTGGTTGTTCTGCAATATCATAAAGAAACCAATGTATATTGTACCGCATTGAAGAATCAACAGGTATAACCAAATGTTGCTGAAAATCACAGAAATAATAATTACCGTAAATCTGATTTTCCAAACTATCATAAACCCAAACTTCGGTATTAAGCTCTGTAAGACCGCAATTTCCGATAGCAACATAACCATTAAAATCGGGTGTGAAATGATAATACTGATTTGCCACACTCGCATCGGCAATGTTATTTGTATCGAAAGATGCAGGCACTGCAGTTTCCAGAGTTGTTCCTCCCTGGGCTGACAGATGTAAGCTGATTGCAAAGTAAATAACAGCTTTTATCAATACTTTAAAAATTGTTTTCATGATTAAACAGTATTAAATTGTATTCTTCGAATTGTTATTGTCAGTTCTGTGGTGGCACTTTTTTATCGAAAATAGGTCTATATGGTGCCAGCCAGGGAGGTTTATGTATAATTCGTAATTATTTTATTGCAGAAAACCCACAATTTCCAACTTGCCGTATGCTTTTCGTTTATTTTTCACTCCCTGCGGCATACAAATCATTTAAATATTAATGAACAAATCATAAAATCACTGTCGGTGTAGTTTTTATACTGAAGGTATATCGTTGCTTTATGTACCGGTTTTATGGCAATAAATCGCTTTCCGGAAAAATAACCAATAGGTAAAATAAAAATGTTGAATAAATATACCCTTTTTATATACAATAAGTTTTGTAACAGGCAACTACTTTTAATGATTAACCTGATAATATCTATTTAGAGAGCCTGAAAAGCCTGCCAGACTTGTTTTTCGGGAAACAGTAATTAATTGCTAAAATGGTTTTTCTATTATTTTAGTATTGCCGATTAATCTATTCAAGCAGCTTTTCATCAGTGTATATTGGAATGTCTTATACTGAAACAGTTTGACACTTTTTGGGAAAAATGAAGTTTGCGCCTGGCAGGTTGCCGGGATGAACGGTTTCATGGGGCGTTGCCCCAAATCCCGGTTTTTATTTTTTCATTTTTATTATTTGTCTTTATTGTTGGCTCTTTGAGGTTAAGTTGGGTTATGTTGAAATGCAGGGTGGATGTTCATTTATTCCTCAAACAATTATGAATGTCAAGCTCAGAGAGCTTACGCGCAAGCCCTTGTTTCGTGCGGCCGCGCCTGCCGCACGACCTTCTTTTTGTCTGCCATACAAAAAGAAGGCAAAAAGATCACCGTTCGAAAAAAATCAGTTAAATTCTACGAAATGTTTTCTCTCTGCGAAACCCAACTCACTCGTCCTTCGGACTCGTTCAAACAGGGTTTCTCCGGAATCCTTCGCTCCCGAAAACCGTACTTGAATTATTGCCTGATTTTTTTTAGACGGATTATATTAAATCCGGGTTATACATTATGTAGAAATCTTTCAGGCCAAATGAATCTTTCAGAAAAAGTCCGTAGGACTTATACCTGTCTGACGAAGCGTCAGCGCAGGCAGGTATCTGTAGCCCCGGGCAACGCCCGGGATTAATAAAAAAACAGGTAAACGGCCACAGCTGCCTTGTTCCTTCATGGGTAGTTGTTTGTATGCGGCGGAAGGTATTTTTGTTTTTTATTCAACTAGTTTTGAGGTAAAGTTGGGTTGTATTGAAAAATCTTGGTTAGCCTAAATCGCAGTAACATATTCTTCATTTTCTTTGCGGAAAGAAAACGAAGCAAAA
>CAYUAV010000722.1:0-2206 GCA_964442665.1 uncultured Bacteroidales bacterium | reverse complement strand
AGAGGCTATGCTGGGATTCGCGCTACCGCCCGGCACCGAACAATTTATAACTGTAGTTGTCCTGCCCGTGGTCTTCCATCTTATCGACAAATATATTATTGAAAAATATGTATCCGGGAAGAAAAAGGAGAAACCCGGCCCGGATAAGATAAGTACGCTGAGAGACGAAGCGTATCAAAATGCCACATCGCTGGGAATGGATGAAGAAAAGGCAGGGATTTTCGTAGATGCCCTAATCGGCAAGCTGGTGCAATTGGATTTCAAATGAAGGAAGAAACCAGGCGGCTTAACCCGTTCACATATATTTCCGAGACGGATATTCGATTTTATTCTCTTGTTCTTGCCGGTATTATAATGCCCTCATTTTGGGCCATATCATTAGGTATCATCATCTTCTCGGCACTCGGCGGACTGCCAAATTCATTATTTCTGAGACTGTTAATCGCAGTCATCATACTCTCCTTTATTCCCCTTATAATCTACTGTCATTACCGGCGTTCCCCCGGAAATATTATTAAAAAATTAAAACTGAAGGAATTCAACCCCGAAAAGTTTCCGGACCATTCTGAATATATCGAAACGTTATACGGCAAATATCTATCCGGAGCGAAAAGACCCACCTTGATGTATCAACCACTGGACTCCACTGAGTCATCTTTTACGTTCGGCACGAAGAACCACCTTCATATCGGGCTGAGCGGCGGATTAATTAGAAAATTCCGAAATAATATCGACGGCTTCAGGTCAATTCTCCTTCATGAGCTGGGACACATTGTAAATAAGGACGTTGAAAAAGCATACCTGGCAACCTCCACGTGGTGGTCCCTTCGTTTTACCCTGTCAATACCGCTCGGGATTTTCGTGTTAGGCGCTCTGGTCTATGCCTCAATAATTTTTTTCGGAGGAATTCTTACCGGGGACAGCATGGATTACGCTGCTTCCCAACTCATGGGAACAGGAGCTGCCGAACTGCTGCCAATAACCGGGGGAATTATCGGTTATTTCGTGTTCTTTTTAGTAACCGTCTATGTATTGAGAGGACAGATAATCCGGCTGAGAGAGTTTTATGCGGATGCAAAAATTCTTGAATGGGAGAAATCTCCGGAAGCTATAGCAAAAACTCTGGAGGAATTTAGCGGACAACGGCACTCAACACTTGAGTTACTGTCAAAGTTCCATCCGAATATCAGTGAGAGAATTCATCTCTTGCATAATAATTCAGGGCTTTTCACTCCAAGCTCATGGATTGCGTTCGCCATTGGATTTTCTTATTGTCTCATTGAACGGTCAATACTTCCCAGTATAATGACAATATTCTCTATCGAAAGGGTCACGGACTTGCAGGATACAGGCACCAGGGCTTTTATCTCGCTTATTATCTTCCCCGTTATCATGCTTGCTGTAAGCTCGAGTTTTCATAAATCGACATTAAAGGACGTTTTTATTGATAATAGAAGGTATTTCTCAACTGCTACGGTACTAAAAGCAATAAAATTCTCAATGGTATTCGGTTTGGGATACACAGCTTATCTTATGATATCGTTTATTCCCCATTTGTACAGATACAGCTTGCTCGGGACAGTACTCGAAGGTCTCGTATCCTGGATTTTTCATACCGCTTTTCTATTCATTGTATTAATTTTCCTCTTAATTTTTGCGTCGATGCTAATACGAAGAAGCTTCTCCATGAAAGCTGCGCAGAGTAATTTTCTTACAGTCACTATTTTCTCCTCCGTTTTGTACATCGCTAACCGTTTCCTTGCAATTGAATTAATCAAGACTATGTCCATGCCAATCGTCTTTTTCCTGATTTTTTCAGTTGTAATCTATATCTTTATTAAAATAAAAGATGGTAGACTATCATGTCCGCACTGCGGAAGTAAAATATCAAAATTGCCGGGACGAAAATTGAATTGTCCGGAATGCCACCAGAATTTATATTCATGGGCAATTTATTCATTTTAAACGAACCCTGCCACGTAACATTAGCAGGAGGTAATATGTTATGAAAGATTCAGTTATCGCCGATATAAGGGTGCTGCCTTTCGGTACCGATACCGCCAGTGTAGGCCGTTTCGTCGTCGCCGCCGTAAACATACTGAAACAGGCGCCGGATATAAGCTACCAGGTAACACCGATGTCAACGATAGTCGAAGGTCCCCTGGATCGGATACTGGAGCTGATGCAGGAAATGCACGAGCTGCCT
>CAYUAV010000721.1:0-2211 GCA_964442665.1 uncultured Bacteroidales bacterium | reverse complement strand
GCCCACCATAACCTTCGTGGTACCATGCAGATCTATAGCTACTTTTTCGATCATTTCTTCGGTAAAATCCATCATCCAGTTATAGTCCTTATAGGCAATATATATCTCCAATACGGTGAATTCCGGATTATGCGAGCGATCCATACCTTCGTTCCTGAAATCTTTCGAAAATTCGTAAACACCTTCATATCCCCCAACGATTAACCGTTTCAGGTACAATTCATCGGCAATGCGCAGATAAAGCGGAATATCGAGCGTATTATGATGCGTGATGAAGGGTCGTGCCGCAGCGCCCCCAGGTATGGGTTGTAAAATAGGAGTTTCAACTTCAAGATAACCCTTGGAATTATATAGCTCACGGAGGGAATTTATAATCTTTGTCCTTTGTTTGAATACTTCCCGTACTTTCGGATTTATTATCAGATCAACATAGCGTTGCCGGTAACGAAATTCCGGATCGGAGACAGCATCGTATATTTTTCCGTCCTTTTCCTTCACAACAGGCAATGGACGAATAGATTTGGCCAACAATGTCAGTTCTTTTACATGGATCGATATCTCCCCCATCTGTGTAATAAATACAAAGCCTTTAACACCAATAAAATCGCCAATGTCAAGCAATTTTTTAAAAACTTCGTTATACAAAGTGGTATCTTCGCCCTGACTGATGTCGTCGCGTGTTATATAGAGTTGGATACGTCCAGTTTCTTCCTGTAATTCGGCAAATGATGCCTTTCCCATGACACGTTTGCTCATCAGGCGACCTGCTATTGAAATATCCCGAAAATCATTCTTATCCGCTGAAAAATTCTCTTTTATCTCCTTCGAAGTGGTATTTACCGGGAATTCAGCTGCCGGATAAGGTTCTATTCCTATTCTGCGTAACTCATCCAGGGTCTTTCTTCTGATCTGCTCCTGCTCGCTTAATTCATGATTACTCATCAACTTGTATTTAAAAACTCCTGCAAATATAAAAATTATCTGTGTGGCCGGGATTTAGTTTTATCAGGGAAATTATAAAAAAAGCTGCCCGTAATTAAGCAGCTTTAATTCTTTTCGACCAAAAGATCAAGGAGTTGTATGAAACATAATAGTGCCCGAAGTAAAATCGCCGGGAACAGTTGAATAAATTGCAAAGTTGAGTGTATAATCCGTATCGGGCGTAAGATCTGTTGGCGGATCAATAGTTACACTGCTTCCCGAAAAAGTAATATCTGCTTCAGGATCTAAGGTAACACCGGTCAGAGTAATATATCCGTAAGTCATTGTCTGATCTTTTGATACATTCAAATTAAAATTGAGTACAATATTCTCGTTTATGGAAACATTATCGCGGTATACACCATTTCCTGCATCAAGACTACTTGACGTCAGATAAATACCTGCATCGTAACGATTCATTACAGGATTAAAAACATAATGTGCCTCCGGCTGGAGGTACACAGATGCATAGGCATTACCCTGATAGTAATTATCAACATCGCTTATGGGATATATGTATATTTGGACATACGCAGCAGGAACATTCTCAAATGAGAATTCTCCCTGAGCATTGGTTGTAGTCGACATCAGCCGGGGGAAATAATTAGAATTGGTCTGAACCGTAACCATATGATCGGAAGCGGGACGAAGAATATTATCCGGCCCGATGTACTTTTTTACCGTTCCGCTAATACTCGCATTGAGAGCCGGCAGGTTTGCCTCCACATTTTCAACATAATCGACTTTATCTCCCCCTTTAACAGTAGTAGCATTATAAAGAGGTTCAATCCAGGCATAAACATCTTCACTGAGGTAACCCGGATGAGAAACCATTAGCGTATAATCGCCCGGTACTAATCCAGTAATGGTGAAATAGCCGGTAGAATCGGAAGTGACAGACAACGTTTCCTCATTTACTTGATATTCAATTGTTGCTCCCGAAAGGTATTCACTGTTGTAATAATCCCTAACATATCCATGAATTATACCATTAACGAGCACAAGCTGATCCTTTGTACAGGAAACTGCGATAATTGCCGCAACTGAACCGATTAGAAGTAGTCTTTTCATGATTATTTTGTATTAATTAAAATATTATTTTATAAGGTTATCAGTATATAAACATATTGCACTATAAATGGTTCTCTTTAAAAGATTATTTGTTAACTAAGAATAGTTCATTCGATTAACTTTACATATGAATTCATACCCGATGAAATTCAAGGAAGA
>CAYUAV010000720.1:0-2216 GCA_964442665.1 uncultured Bacteroidales bacterium | reverse complement strand
ATTTTTAGAATAAAAAAATGGACATATATTTGCCATATGTTCATAATTTATTAAAAACTGAACGTTTAATATATGGCAAAATTTAACAGAAACGAACCTTATAATGAGTTAGCCTTACTCCCACCAAAAGATGAAATTGATAATAATCCCCTGGTATTAAAGAAACTTATATCAGCTTCTCGTGCTTTGGCTTCTGTCAACGGCAATATAATGCGGTTGCCGAACCCATATATGCTTGTTAATACTATTGCGTTACAGGAGGCAAAAACGTCCACTGAAATTGAAAACATATTTACAACTGAAGACGAACTCTATAAAGCGTTATCAAATACAAATCAGGGGAAAAAAGCGGACCCGGCAACAAAAGAAGTATTAAGATATCGTGAAGCTTTATGGGCAGGGTATAATTCAATAAATAAAAAAGATACTATTGATGTCCCCTGCATTATTAAAATATTTCAACAAATAAAAAATACTTCCACGGGAATTCGTCCTCCACAAGCGTTGGTTGTAATAAAACAAAGTCAAAGTGATTTTCGATCCGGAGAAATCGTTTATACTCCTCCACGTGGACAAGCCATTCTGGATAATTTAATGAAGAATTTTATTGAATACCTTAATGATGATGTTACATATCCAGCCGACCCACTTCTTAAAATGTGTATTGGACATTATCAATTTGAAGCAATACACCCTTTTCAGGACGGTAATGGGAGAACCGGTCGTATTTTAAATTTATTATATCTGATAAAAAAAGGACTGTTGTCACAACCGGTACTATATCTCTCAAAGTACATAATAGTAAACAAAGTTGATTATTATTACCGGCTTGGTTCTGTAACCCAAAGAGCACAATGGATAGACTGGATATTATATCTGTTGGATGCTGTAGAAAAAACATCTGTTATCACAAACAATCTTATTAATGAAATTTTGCAACAAATGGAAACTACTTTGGAATATGGGAAAAATAAAATTAAATGGTACAATAAAGAATTAAATGAGGCCCTATTCAGCCAACCTTATATAAAACCAAAAAGTATAGGAGATATTTTAGAAAAAACATCACGTACCACTCTTACCAAATATATGGCTGAACTGGTTAATGCAAAAATTCTAACGTCCAGAAAGGAAGGCACAAATATATATTATCTCAATGATGACCTCATAAGAATATTGCAGAATAACTAATTTACTTATCAGTTATATTAATTTTGTTGACTTGTCTCACCAAACCCATATTTTGTTTTCTTACAGGGAAATTGTAATTTGGGATCGCAACTTTTTTGTAACTATACTAAATAAAGTTTGTATTACAGCACCCGGATAGTGCTGATATTACCGTTAGATCAAGGTGATTACAGAAGGATATGGAGATAAGAGGTGTTGATACTAAAGAGCGTTAGCAACAAGCCAAAAAAAAATTGCTCCGTTTACAAATTACTTTATGATTTGAAAACAAAGAAAAACATACATTATTCGATAAAAACAATCTGAGTAATATTACTTTTTCAATTCGTCAGTATTTCTATTCATTCTTTCTTTCTTCATTTCATTTTTTCAATACGTCTGTGATATTCAACAGTTCGTCGGGTTAAATTATGATTATGAATTGATATAAAGAACCTTTGTCAGGAAATGATGTATCAACAAAAAGTAAAAATCATGAAAACACTAAATCTTTTCATTATGAAAAACACTGTATTAAGTATTTTTATTTCCATCCAGACAGTAACAGGTTGTTTCTCTCAGCAAAACGCTACACTAATTGAAAATGTACAATTTACAGGAAAAGAATCTGTTTTGGACTTCTATCGTCAATATAGTCCGTTTACCGATCCGGGAGAATATGCCTATTTGTACGAAAATCTTCCTGATTCTTTACCTGAGCTCTGCAACTTAATTAGATCCCAGTTTATTCATCCATATGCTGAATTGCCAAGATATATGGAGCAAATTCCTAACGAAAGGTGGAATGAGTTCATGAAGTATCCAACAGTTAAATCGGTTTTGGAAGGGCTTCATAAATATGATTCCAGGGGATTGGTAAAAGATAGGAAAATTGAAGACCGATTGGTATTAGGCTGCCGTCATAGTGCCATTTTACTGGCATCCATATTAAAGTATCGCGGAATTCCTGCCAGAATACGATACGGACATGCTTCATATATTGCACCTGAATATCACATAAGTCATGCAATTTGTGAAGTATGGAA
>CAYUAV010000719.1:0-2216 GCA_964442665.1 uncultured Bacteroidales bacterium | reverse complement strand
ACAAAAAAAGGACTAAAGTCGCTCATTCGCCGTACTATATACCCTTATTTAAAACGTCCGTATCACCGGTACCTCATATGGAAAATGAAGCGATGTTTTTTGCAGGAAGGTGAAGAAGCTGTGATCCGCAAGCATTTTTTTAGGAGTTTCGGTTACGAACCTGATTTGGATAATCCGCGCACGTTCAATGAAAAACTTGCGTGGATAAAACTCCATATGCGTGATCCCTTAATGGTCAAATGTGCCGATAAGTATGCTGTCCGGGAATATGTTAAGAAGACCATCGGTGAAAAATATTTAATTCCTCTCCTTGGTGTTTATAAACATCCGGATGAGATACCTTTCAACGACTTGCTGGCTCCATATGTTTTAAAAGTAAACCACGCCAGCGGCGGCAATATTTTTTGTCTGGAAAAGGACTCATTCAACAGAAGGAAAGCAATACGAACCTTGAAGCACCATCTCAAGATCAATGCATACTATTACGGTTGTGAATGGTCCTATAAGGATATACCGCCATGTATCACATGTGAAAAAGTTCTCTTAGATGGAAATAACAATTTACCAAACGACTTTAAATTTCTGTGCTTCAACGGAGAACCACTTCTGATTCAGGTTGATGCCGATCGATTCGGTAAACATCACCGAAGTTACTACGATCAGCAATGGCAATTGCTTCCTGTAAAAAAGGGTAAGGTAAATCCTGGTGCGGTTGTGGAACGACCAGTAAAACTAGTGGAAATGACAGAAATTGCCCGAAAATTATCACGTCCATTCGACTTCGCTCGCGTCGATCTGTATGATATTCGTGGTAATATCTATTTTGGTGAAATTACTTTTTATCCGGCCGGAGGTTCAATTCCGTTTGAGCCTCAACAATATGAAATCGAATACGGAGAAAAATTACATTTGACCGGACTATCCGAAGCAGCCACTAAGAATACTTAACTATTATGAGGCGGTCTGTTTTTATAGTATAATAAATTTTATTTTGGTGATTACATATCCAATAATTCCGCAATGAAAAATGAGAAAATTCGAGTACTGCATGCAGTCGGCAGTTTGAATAGAGGCGGCATTGAAACATGGCTGATGAACTTAGTACGTCAGCATTCGGATGCAATGCATTTTGACTTTTTTGTTTCTACATCTGGCGGCGTATACGAAGACGAAGCAAGAAGTTACGGATGCATAATACATTCTTCTAGACAAAATAGTCGTTTTCAGAGAAGGCTCAACATTCTTGGTTTTGGTAAAAACGATAGTACTCTCGAAGAAGTGCTTAAATCAGGAAAATATGATGTTATTCATGCCCATGGCACCGAGTTTCTCGGAGATGCAATGAAAACTGCGGCAAGATGCTGTGTTCCGGTGCGAGTGGCTCATTGTCACACTGCCCCTGAGAGTGTTTATAAACGTTTTAACAAAAATCCTGAAATGCTGATTAGGGGAATAAGGTTTATAACATTGGACCGATATCGAATACTAAAATATGCAACTGATATTGTTGCCTGCAGCACAGAAGCGGGGCATTTCTTCGTCTCACGGAAATGGGATACCGATAAACGATGCAAATTATTGTTTTGCGCAGTTTCACTTGATCATTTTAAAAATGTGCAACGCAAATGGACTCGCGAGAGTTTCCGAAATGCGCATGGTATACCAGGCAATGCGATTGTAATTGGTCATGCAGGCAGCATGCAGCTCAATCGTCGAAAAAATCATTTTTTTATTTTAAAAGTTTTTAATGAACTTGCTGCAAGAGACAAGCGGTACTTTTTATATATGGCAGGAGATGGGCCGCTTCGTCCATATATCGAACAGGAGGTTAAGAATCTTGGCCTTCAGCGCCGGATTTTCTTGCCCGGCCTGTTCAATGATGTGCCTTCCTTAATGATCTTTGGATTCGATATACATATACTTCCATCGTTATATGAGGGATTGCCGGTTGTTGGATTGGAAGCCGCTGCAAGCGGATTATTTACTGTTTGTTCAGATAAAATCACAAAGGATTTTACTGAAAAGCTGGCTTCACGTGTAACAGCGATGTCTTTAAAAGCAGGTATTTCTGAATGGGCGGATGAAATTGAAAAAGCGATAGCTAAAAGGATTTCTCCGAATGAAGGAATAGGTTTAATTCAGAAAAGTCCATTTTCAATCTGCAATTCTTCAAACGATTTGTTTGAACTATATCGGCATCGCCTTGAAGAAAATGG
>CAYUAV010000718.1:0-2240 GCA_964442665.1 uncultured Bacteroidales bacterium | reverse complement strand
ACATTATTTCCTAATGGCGTAATAGCTCCCAAACCAGTAACAGCTACTCGTTTCAATTCCATAAAGCAAAGGGGTTAAGTTCTCGGTAAGTTAAATTACTTTGCGTTGTCCTCGATGTACTTGATAGCCTCAGCTACATTGCTGATCTTTTCAGCCTGGTCATCAGGAATTCCGATGTTGAATTCTTTTTCGAATTCCATTATTAACTCAACTGTATCCAGTGAGTCTGCACCTAAATCGTTAGTAAAACTTGCTTCAGGTGTTACTTCGCTCTCATCAACACCAAGTTTGTCAACGATAATAGCTTTTACTCTAGATGCAATATCAGACATAGTTTAAAATTTAAATTATACTTAGATTTAGAATTTAACGCTGCAAAGAAATGCAATTATTAAAAAAAAACAAACAAAATTCTTTAAATATTGAGGTAAAAATAGCTTTTTTTACCTTGTTTTTACAACTATTTCATAAAATTATTTTTTTCTATTTTATTGATTATGAAAAAGGTAGCTATTTTCGCATCCGGGTCAGGATCAAATGCTCAGAATATTGCAGCATATTTTAAAAAAGGTACCACGGGCAGAGTTAATCTGATACTTAGCAACAATCCCGATGCTTTTGTGTTGAAAAGGGCAGCAAAATTGGGCATACCTGCTATTCAATTCGACCACAATACTTTCTATGACACCAAGAATATCTTAAAAAGCCTTCAGGATGCAGAAACAGATTTTATTGTGCTTGCCGGATTTTTATGGCTCATTCCTCTCTACCTGATTCGCGCGTTCCCAAACAGGATAATCAATATTCATCCTGCACTACTCCCAAAATACGGAGGTAAAGGTATGTACGGTTCTAAAGTACATAAGTCTGTATTAGGCAATCATGAAAAGGAATCGGGAATTACCATACATTATGTAAATGAAAAATATGACGATGGTTCTATAATTTTCCAGGCAAGATGCAAGGTGGAAGCAGATGATACTCCGGAATCGCTTGCTGAGAGGGTCCATCGGCTGGAATATGAACATTTTCCAAAAATAGTAGAAAAATTACTGCTTGCGCTCGATAATCAGACTAATCACCGAAACAAGCCATCACCCGAAAATACTTGAGGAATAATATTCAATTGACTGAAGAAAATAACAGCTTCAGAGTCACTGTTTTTACAGAGTCGAAAGCAGCAAGATTCTCTTCATGAACAGGTTCAACAGGCGGAGCCTTGACTTTAAGCGGATCAATGGGTCTGCCATTCATATAGAACCGGAAATCGAGGTGGGGCCCTGTAGCAAGACCTGTAGCTCCAACATAACCGATAATATCCCCCTGTTTCACATAAACTCCCGCACCAATACCCGGCGCAAAACGTGAAAGATGAAGATAAGCTGTAGTATATACGCTGTTATGCTTTATTTTAATCATATTTCCTCCTCCATTATTATATCCTCTCCTCGCTTCGATGATTTTACCATCGCCGATTGCCTGCACAGGTGTACCAGCAGGAGCTGCATAGTCGACTCCATGATGTGGTCTGCGTATTTTTAATACAGGATGCAGCCGGGAATTCGAAAACCGGGAACTGATTCTTGAAAATCTTAACGGAGCTTTTAAAAAAGCCTTTCTCAGACTATTCCCTTCAAGATCATAAAAGCTCTCAATACTATCCTGAATAAACGGTATGGCATAAAAATCGTGATCGGCATGTCGAAAATATGCAGCATATATCTTTCCCAGCCCCACTGAAACGGAATCGACATATTGTTCATCGTACACAACACAAAAACTATCGGCAGGCTGCAATCCGAAAAAGTCGATACTCCATGCATATATTTCCGAAAGTTCATTCGCCAGCACCGGATTAAGTCCATTATCGATCATCGCATTCCAGAGCGATGTATGAATAGAGCCCGCAGCGACCTGTTGCTGCTGAACAATTTCTTTCTCTTCCACTTCAACCATTACCGAATCGAAAAAGGAAAACCTAATAAACTCAACCGGGGTATGCTCATAAACAAAATACCTGAGTGTCTGCAGCGAATCTTTTCCGAGAAAAACAATATAGTTATTACCTGCTCTGATTTTACGCAAATCAAAAACTTTCCGGTCGCAGGTCAGTAAAGATTGAACGGCACCTTCCGGCAAATGATACGCCGAAAGTATATTCAACAGCATTTGGTTGCGTTTAACTATGCCGGGAACAATAGTAAAGGAATCGACAGGAATTCCGTATAATTTAATAATTT
>CAYUAV010000717.1:0-2247 GCA_964442665.1 uncultured Bacteroidales bacterium | reverse complement strand
ATCGAAAAGTTGACTGACGGGAATTTCGGATTGAATCGGAAGTCCGTAACTTTTAATCACTGATGTCAGTGTTTCAACTTCTTTCTCAGAAATCATTCCTAAGCGCTGTGATACAATGGCAGCAAGTACCATTCCTATGCTTACCGCTTTACCATGCAGGGTGGCAGTCATTTTTTCGATAGAATGGGCAAATGTATGGCCAAAGTTAAGCAATCGCCGCTCGCTTTTCTCCTGTTCATCGGCTGATACGACATCGGCTTTTATTCTCACCGATTCATATACCATGTGGTTAATGATGTCGTCCTGCCTCTCCAGGGCTGACTCAGCATTATCTCTGCAAAATTCGAAAAGCGAAATATCCCTGATAGCACCTGCTTTAATGATTTCGGCAAAACCCGAGTGGAATTCTTCCTTGTCGAGTGTATCAAGCATTTTATGATCGCACAGAACAAATTCAGGCTGATGAAAAACACCGACCATATTTTTATATCCCCTGTAATTCACTCCGTTTTTTCCTCCGACACTCGCATCAACCTGTGAAAGTAATGTGGTTGATACAAATCCGAAGGGAATACCCCGCATATAAACCGAAGCAGCGAATCCTCCGACGTCGCAGACAATTCCACCTCCAATGGCCAGCAGGAATGAAGACCTGTCAGCCTCATATTCCACCAGCTTCCCCATGATGTATTCAATGGTATCCAGGGTTTTATTTTTTTCTCCCGGTCTCATTTCAATTATCGGTATTTGCGGTGGGAATTTGTTCCTGTAATACCTGAGAATATTGGAATCAGTTAAAATAATAGCATTTCTGCCATCGATGTACTTCGTTACATTTGAAAGACTCTCGCCGATCAATATTCTTGAGGGTTTTGATTCTGCTTTAACGGTGATAATTTTCATTTGCAGTAGTGTATATTCTTTAAAAGTCTGAAAATAGCAAAATCTATTCGTTCATGATTTTTGTCTGATGATTTATCGACTCCTGGTGTATGGCACGGAATACTTTTACAACAAAATCTTCGCTCAGCCCTTTCTTTTCACCGTCTTCAATACGTTTTGTTAAAAGCTGATCCCATCGTCCCGATTGCAGAATTGTAATATTATTTTCTTTCTTATAAGCGCCGATTTTATCGGCAACCTTCATTCTTTTATCCAGTACCTCAATGAGTTTATCGTCAAATTTATCTATTTGTCGGCGCAGGTCTTCCAACGTGTGGGCTATTACCGTATTATCAACATTTGCTTTTCGGAGTACCAGGCTGTCGATCAGCTTTCGCACTTCTTCGGGAGTTATTTGTTGTGCTGCATCGCTCAGGGCTTTATCCGGACAAATATGACTTTCTATGATCAATCCATCAAAATTCAGGTCCATGGCTTCCTGTGATACTTCAAAGAGCATCTCGCGGTTACCGCAGATATGGCTCGGATCGGTAATAACCGGCAGATCTGGTATACGGCGTTTCAATTCGATAGGAATCTGCCAGTGCGGATCATTCCGGTAAAAAGTCTTCCCGTAGGTGGAAAATCCCCGGTGAACGGCAGCCATCTTCCTGATCCCGGCCTGATTGAGACGTTCAAAGGCACCAATCCATAATTCCACATCAGGATTGATCGGATTTTTAATGAGAACCGGTATCTCAACACCATTCAGAGCATCGGCGATTTCCTGCACTGCAAAAGGGTTGGCCGTGGTACGTGCTCCCAGCCAAAGAATATCAACTCCGTATTTCAGGGCTTCGAAAACATGGGTCACATTGGCTACTTCGGTGGCCGTATACATTCCATATTTCTCTTTGACCTTTTTAAGCCAGGGCAATCCCTCTTTTCCAACACCCTCGAAAGTGTTGGGCCGTGTACGCGGTTTCCATATCCCAGCGCGGAAAATATGTATTCCCTGTTCCTTCAGCTGACGGGCAGTTTCAAGTACCTGCTCTTCAGTTTCGGCACTGCACGGACCCGATAATACCAGTGGTCGCAGTTCAGGTACTCCTTTGAACACAAAAGGTTCCAAATCAAGTTGTATGCTCATTTTTTCTTAATATTTAATCTTTAAATATCAATTGCCGGCAGTATATTTTCAATCGAAAGACACTTCTCCCTTATAGTATTCACCAAGAATATGAATATTGGAGGTAAAAGGTGCAACTGAACTTAGTGATTGCTGGTACATCGCATAATTGTCAAATTCCACATCGATATAAAACTGGTATTCCCAATCGCGATCGATAATGGGCATAGATTGAA
>CAYUAV010000716.1:0-2256 GCA_964442665.1 uncultured Bacteroidales bacterium | reverse complement strand
CCCCTGAAGATTTACAGATAATATGGATTGCTACTTTACCTTAAAATCAAATACTTTTCTTTCTTCAACAAATCCTTCCAAACGGTCGTTCAGCTTAACGGGACCGACTCCGGCAGGTGTTCCCGTGAAAACAATATCACCGATCTTTAACGTAACAAACTGCGAAATATATGAAATAATAGTATCGACATCAAACAGCATATCGGCAGTATTGCCTTGCTGAACTACTTTGTCATTTATTTTAAGCGAAAATGAAATCCGATCAATATCAGGGAATAACGCCAGATTGAGAAATTTTCCCAGTACGGCCGACCCGTCAAATGCTTTTGCAATTTCCCATGGATTGCCTTCTTTCCGGCATTTATTCTGAAGATCGCGCGCAGTGAAGTCGATTCCGGCTGTTATTTCATTGTAATAACGGTCGGCGAATTTTTTTTCAATGTGTTTCCCAAGGCGGTTTATTTTGACCACAATTTCAACCTCATGGTGGATCTCATTGGAAAATTCGGGTAAAAAAAAGGGTTTATCGCCGATAAGTAACGAGCTGTCGGGTTTCATGAAAAAAACAGGTTCCGAGGGCATGGCATTATTTAATTCCCGGATATGTTCGCCATAATTTCTTCCGATGCAGATTATTTTCATAACTGATTGCTGTTTGTCGTTTTTATAATTGATAACTATATTTCCTGATTTCGACTTCTTACCTTTTTATTACTCACTTTTATTATTCGAGAATGCCTTTCTCAGTTTAATATTCGTCAATACTTTTTTGGTATATAACGGAAATTCATTATTCATCATCCATCCGTAGTATGCCGGATCGTTCTGAAGAACATCCTCAACACGTTTTCCTTTATATTTTCCAAAATTAAAGTGCTCCACTCCGTTTTCATCATAAATAATTCTTCCTACAAAATCAGCATTGCGGTTATGACTCGAAAATTTTGAAAGCTGTTCCACATCATTTTTCAGATCGGAATATTTATCGAGTTGGGCTTTCAGCACTTCAAAGGTTGCTCTGGTATCGGCTTCAGCGCTATGGGCGTCCGCCAGTTCCTCATTACAATAAAATTTATAAGCGGCGCCCAGGGTACGTTGCTCTTTTTTATGGAATATAACTTGTACATCGATAAATTTATGTTTCTTCAAATCGATGTCAATTCCGGCACGCAACAATTCTTCAGCAAGAAGAGGGATATCGAATTTATTAGAATTATATCCGGCCAGATCACATCCTTCAAATATTTTTGAGAGGGTCTTTGCCAGCATCGAAAAGGTCGGGGCATCTTTCACATCATTATCGGTTATACCATGTATTTCGGTAGTTTTAGGCGGAATGGGAATTGTCGGATTTACTAAAAAAGTGTTTGATTCTTCTTTACCATTAGGAAAGATCTTTAAATATGAAAATTCAACAATCCGGTCCGATACGATATTTGTTCCGGTGGTTTCCAGGTCGAAAAAAATGAGTGGATTTTTCAGATTTAACTCCATGAGTGATTCTTTTTCTTCATTAATAAAAAAAGAGTTTCGATAAACGAAACTCTTTAAAGGGTCTTTAGTTTCAGGTTTAATTATTTATCATCATAGGCATCAATAGCATCAAAATATCTTCATTCTCATCTTCTTTTTCAAGAGGCAGTATAATTCCGGCCCTGGACGGGTCGGAAAGCTCCACAACAATATCCGAGGATTGCAGGCTTTGTAATATTTCGATTAAAAAGGTCGATTTGAAGCCGATGTCAAGATCATCACCTTCATATTGGCAGGGAATTCTTTCATAAGCAGAGATCGAGAAATCGATATCCTGTGCCGAAACCGTAACCTGGTTCCCTATAAGCTGCAACTTGATCAGGTTGCTTGCCTGATTTGAAAATACGGAAACTCTTTTCAGTGCATTATAAAATTTTAGCCTGTCAACAATCAGTTTATTTGGATTTTCAGTCGGGATTACGGAATTATAACTTGGATATTTCCCTTCAACAAGCCTGCAGATCAATTTATAATGCGGCAGAACGAAATGTGCATTTTTATTGTCGATTTCGACGGCAATAGTACCTTCTTCCTTTGGGAGGATATTTTTCAGCAGTGAAGCCGGTTTTTTCGAAAGAATAAATGAAGCGTTCGAATCCGCTTTTGTATCTGTGCGTTTATACCGAACAAGTTTATGAGCATCCGACGCAACAAAAATCAGCTCATCGGTAGAAAGCTCAAAATAGATCCCGTTCATAACGGGTCGCAATTCGTCTTCGGCAG
>CAYUAV010000715.1:0-2264 GCA_964442665.1 uncultured Bacteroidales bacterium | reverse complement strand
TCAGCTTTGATCCGGCTCTTACCCCTGGCCTGACCGTATGGCGGGAGGGTTCATACCCATCCGTCAAACCATCAAACTTTCCCTTTATAGAACTGTAAAACGTGGCAAAGGGAAGGCTTACAGAATAGCTTTGGGAAATAAGGCTCTCGATGGTCTCCCCCATCATCTGCAATAAGCCGACAACATCCGTTTTGGTGAGGGTTGAACCGCGTGCACAGAGAAAATCCGCGAATTCGTCTACATCGACATTGTGGATAATATTGACGCGGGCATAATACTCATTCGGGTTCCCTGTCAGTTTGTTTTGCTGTAAATTATAGAAAATCATTTTTTACCCCTTTCTTTACATTGTTTAAGAAATTTTAGCAGTTCACACTCTTCACCTCCTGTCCCTGCCCTGGTCTGTTTTTTGTCCCTACTTAATATCATACCCAATTATTGTTGAAGGATAATTGAAGAGAGGTTGAATGATTGTGGAGGAGATTTAACCTGGAATATTCCCGTCAAGATATCGGGACAGGCCAGGATTTATACTTTTTCTCACAATGTGTCCCAAGAATATTTGCGTGTCCTTCTATGGTTTTGCCGAGAAGGGGAATTTACCTTTTACCTCTCAAAAACCTCTTTTCTACTTGCTCAATGTTTGAAAACAAATACATATTACTACCTTATGAATACATCACACCTTCTCCGGCAGAAACCTTCTAAAATAAAACTTCCTTTCTTTTTCAAAATATGCAAGAGATTTAAAAATAGAAATACAGCAGGTATTCTGATGAAAAGCTTAATCTTCGAACGAAAGGGTATTATATGCCTTCCAAAAAAGAATGGGTTGTAGACGAAAAAGGCTATCATGCGAAAACGGTCTGGGAGTCTGCACCTGCAGATAAGACAAGTGTTTACATTGATGACACATCAGGCGCTTTGAGTAATGCAGAGAGTGATGACAACTATGAAGTGGAGCTCCTAAAAGGAACATGGCGCGAAGGCGAAGACGGGTTCCAGTTCAATAAAAAATGTAAAGTGCAAGTGAAGGCGAAATTTCTAAAGGAAACCGCCAGGAAAAAAGTAACTATAGATACATATGTTATTTATAACGATGAAGCGGAAAGCCTGGGCCAGCAGGTTGAAGCATCTCTTAATGATGATGGTGTTGCCGAAGCTGAGGTAATGCTTTACTATGGAGATAAATACAGCAAAGCATTGCGGCAAAATCCCGATGCAAAATGCCAATATAAATTCAAAGCAAAACACAGCACCGCAAAAAACGAGCTTGAGAGCGAGCTGCTGGAGATGCCCCGGAATCCTTCAATTGTCTACCGGGATGTCGAAATAGTTTCTGCTACGGATGATGCGCAGGAGGATAATAACCTCAGAATAGTTATTGACAGCGATGATGAAGTAAAAAAATATATATACAAAGAGAATGAACAGGAGTTAACATCTGCAACAGAGCTTCCCAGGAACAAAAAGATTACAATACAAATCCCACAATCCGCCAGGCAGCCAGTCTTCGATTTTTTTCCCGACGCTCAAAACGTAAATGAAAAGTATGCCATTCCTTTTGAATCATTTATCGATCCGGATACTAACGACCCTGTTAAGGTATTCATTTTTAAACCTCAGAGTAAAAACAGCACATCTCCACCTGTTCTTGAGATGGATGGGGATACGTCCTATCTGAACGGATTGAATTTTACACCGGTCACCGATGATGATGCTACCCTGTTGTTTACTCAGGAAATGAAAAAAAACCTCAACATTGCCGATGGAGCGGTTGATATCGATGATCTCAGCGACGAGGAATGTGAATCAATTGTAAAAGAAATTCTTGGCGATGATTTTGAAGAACGGCTTGATAAAGAAAAAGTAGAAAATGGGGAAAAGAAACGATTCTGGCCGGAAAAGAGAGATGTGGCAACTACTGCGGCAGAAACTACAATAGACCTCAACCTGAATAGACACATTTTAAAAGATTTTGGACTTAAGGGGACATTCTATGTAAAAACAACAAAAGGGAAACAGTATGTGGTTTTTAGAGGGTACAGTGGATTAAGAAAATGGTACTCCGGAACACGCTACAGTGTTACGAATCCAAAAGTGTTAAGCCTGAGCGCTGCGGGAAAATTGAAATCCGGACTTAAAGGCAATACCATTACCATAATCATTGTCGGCGCTATAGATGTCGTTGACTGGATGCTAAGTAAAGAAAATGATAAGCAGATTGAGGATTTGTGTGTGACGCTGGGAATGGATGCGTTGAA
>CAYUAV010000714.1:0-2267 GCA_964442665.1 uncultured Bacteroidales bacterium | reverse complement strand
ATATAATACTTCCAGTAAAGCACAGGCTTCGGGTGAAATATCCGGTGTTGCCGGCTTAATTTTATCAGCGCCAAGTACCGAAATAGAGATTAGTAGAAAAAATGCCGGTATAATCCAACGATTCACCTGTTTCCGGTTCATTGCAGTGTATTTTTATTAAAATGATTAAAATAAATTCTAAATACTAATATAAGCAATCCGGATATTAAATTCCATTCCATGATTGTTGAAGTTCTGCAGAACAATGACCAGACATGAAAGATTGTATATTGGAAGCGAAATTACTCGTGATAAAATACTCAGGTGGAATTATTTCTTCAGAATTAGTAACTTTCGAATTGAATCCAGGGTAATAAACCGTCATTATGAAAAGAAGAGAATTTATCAGTCGAACTTCACTTGCTGTATTAGCTGCATTTCCTGTTATTCAGAATGCCTGCCGATCAAAGCCTGCGTCAGTTATTCCTCTCGAATCGGGGTTTCAGGATCAATTTGAATTAAATGAAATCACGATAGGAATGCTTCAGAATATGATGTCACATGGCCAGTATTCATCCGAACAGATCACCGGTATGTATCTGAAACATATTGAAGAAATCGATAAAAATGGCCCTTCAATCAACGCGGTAATCGAAATCAATCCCGAAGCTTTAATTATTGCCCGTAGTCTGGATATTGAGCGGGAAATCGGTAAGATCAGGGGACCTTTACATGGAATTCCTGTAATGATCAAAGATAACATCGATACTGCGGATAAAATGGAAACTTCGGCAGGTTCACTTGCACTGGCCGGTAACAGAGCAAAGAGCGACGCGTTTCTTGTAAAACAATTACGTGAGGCCGGAGCTGTTCTTTTGGGGAAAACGAACTTAAGTGAATGGGCAAATTTCCGTTCCACCCGATCAGTTAGCGGCTGGAGCAGCAGAGGTGGGCAAACGAAAAATCCCTATATACTTGATCGTTCACCTTGTGGGTCAAGTTCAGGTTCGGCAGTTGCAGTAGCGGCAAATTTATGCGTTGTTGCTGTGGGAACCGAAACAGACGGTTCTATTGCCTGTCCGGCTTCCATGAATGGAATTGTAGGCATAAAGCCTACCGTCGGGCTCGTAAGCCGCTCAGGTATTATCCCTATTTCAAAAACGCAGGATACAGCAGGGCCTTTTGCCCGTACAGTTGAAGATGCAGCTATATTGCTCGGCGTACTTGCAGGAGCTGATAGTAACGATGAAGCAACAAATAAAGGGAATAGTAAAATTAAGAATGATTATACCGAATTTCTCAATAAAGAAGGCCTGAGAGGAAAAAGGATCGGGATCGAGAGAACATTTCTGAAAGGTCATGAAGCTATTACAGCATTGCTCCGGAAAGCTTTGATACAGATGGAGCAGAAAGGGGCGTCAATTGTTGAGGTTGAATTTATGGAAGCATACAATAAAATTAGTACCGATGAATTTACTGTACTGATGTATGAATTCAAAGACGGTCTGAATACATACCTTTCTTCAGCAAATGCAAATGTTAAATCGCTACAGGATGTTATTAACTTTAATCAGCAGCATGAAAATAAAGTTATGCCTTATTTTAAGCAGGAAGTTATGATCGATAGTGAGAAGAAAGGCGGATTGGAGAGTCCCGAATATCTCGAAGCCTTAGAAAGGATGTTGAATACAGTCCGGGGTCGAATTGACGGGTTATTGAACGATCAGCGACTGGATGCACTTTGTGGACCGGCTACAGGAGCCTCCTGGTGTATCGACCCTGTGAACGGCGATTTCTGGACTGGCTACGGAACCTATGGGCCTGCTGCAGTTGCCGGCTATCCATCAATAACAGTTCCGATGGGTAGTTACATGGACATTCCAATTGGGATCACATTTCTTGCCGGCGCATTTAATGAGTCTGGACTAATTTCTATTGCATATGCCTATGAACAATTTTCGAAAAACAGGATTCAACCATTATATAAAAGAACAATACCTATCTAGGTTTCAATAAAAAGGTTTTTCTTTTTAGTATAATACATGTTAATTAGTGTATGTATTATTAAACATATACTAAATAAAAAAGGTTTATTAAGTATCATACAAAAGAAATTTACAGAAAAGTCTGAAAAATTCGTTATTCCATAAGGCAGTTGCTTTTTTTAATCCGGAGCAATTTCAGGGCTGGGGTAAAAAACGCAGGTATTTCGAGGGCTGGTATTTTAAAGTGATAAATGCGGATGAAACCAGGGCATTTGCATTTATTCCGGGAATAGCCATGGATGA
>CAYUAV010000713.1:0-2270 GCA_964442665.1 uncultured Bacteroidales bacterium | reverse complement strand
CCGTTTTATATAACCTCAAATGTCATAAAAATCTATTCACAGCAAAATCGAGTTGGGCGAAATAATCGCGCTGTGTCTAATGTTGAATGAAACAAGTTATTGAGCTTAATATTTATACTGACGGGTCTTCTTTAAAAAAACCGAGAACTGGTGGAATTGGTGTAAGGTTTATAATATCGCGCGAAGGAGAATCCGATGAAATAAAAGATATTCCTTTTGTCGGCTATAAAGGTGCCTCAAACAATCAAATGGAATTAAAAGCATGTATCTGTGCATTGCAAGAAGTTATTGATGAAGAATCTTTCCACTTCTTAAGAGAAATAACAATTCATACAGACTCAATATATGTAGTCAGAGGTGATAAAAGTGCTCCCTATTGGAAACGGGATAAATGGTTTTTAAAGAATGGTCAACCTGTCTTGAATGCTAAACTTTGGGATAAGTATTTACGTCTAAAGGCGAAACTTGGGAAAAGGGTCAAAATTAATAAAGTTAAAGCTCATGCCGGAAATGAACATAATATTGCTGCTGATTCTATGGCCAAATCTTCTGCTAAATTACCATTTCATGAACCATTTTCAACAATTGAACTAAGAAGAAAAACGTCTAGCAAAACCACTATAGTAGGAAGTATCTCGAAACTTGGGCAGAGACTATCCATTCGAATTATTACTTCAGAGTATCTCACTACCCAAAAGATCTTCAAGTATAGGTGTGAAGTTATTTCAAGTCAAAGCCAATTATATGGAAATATTGATTTTTTATATTCGAAAGAGCTGCTTAAAGTATCTCATAAATATCTAATTACTCTTTCTAAAGGTGGTAAAAAACCGTTTATAAATAAAGTATTGAAGGAAATTCAGGTGTAATTGCACGCGATTACTGAGCCTAACAACGGCTTGCTGGCTACGGCGCATACGCGCCTTCGCCCAAAGATAGCGCATTGGTGAAATACATGATAGTGGTAATTGCTAAGTTTCAGTTTTTATTGCATCATGGATTAGGCCAAAGCGCAAAACGCTGTCCTTCGGCAAGCCTTTTACGTTGGACGCATTACCACGCCAAAGAATTGTTGTTGAAGAAGTTGAATATATGAAAGATAAAATCAATACACCCCTTAGACCCCCTGGTGTTCGTGCCGGGTAAAGGAGAAATAAATGTTTATGATATACCTTAAAAAGGTTTGAGATGGCAGAGAAAGAAGCAAAAGCAAGAATAAAGATTAATAAACTTCTTGAAGAAGCAGGCTGGTGTTTTTTTGATACGGCAGAAGGGAAAGCGAATATTCTTCTTGAAAACAATATTAAACTTACATCCGAAAAGCTGAATGAATTTGGTGAAGATTTTGAGAAAACCAGTAATGGATTTATTGATTTTCTTCTACTTAATGCACAAGGCTTCCCTTTTATCGTATTAGAAGCTAAAGCCGAAGATAAAAATCCCTTATTTGGTAAAGAACAGGCCCGAAGATATGCTGTTTCACAAAATTGTCGGTTTATTATGCTATCTAACGGTAATATACACTACTTCTGGGACTTGGAAAGAGGAAACCCGCATATAATCAAAAAGTTTCCTTCGCCTGAAACAGTTAAAGGTTATTCTAATTTTAAACCAGACCGTAAAAATCTTATTAATGAAACCGTGTCTGAAGAATATATTGTTTTAACGCAAAAACCGGATTATAAAACTGACCCATCATATATGGATGAATCAACAAAAAAAACTTACATTGAGATAAATAAACTTCGTTTCTTGCGAAAATACCAAATACGGGCAATTGCTTCTATTCAGAAAGCAGTCAAGGAAGGCAAAGATCGTTTTTTATTCGAGATGGCGACGGGTACGGGAAAAACTCTTGTTGCTGCTGCATTAATAAAACTGTTTTTACGAACCGCAAACGCCCGTCGTATTATTTTTCTTGTAGATCGTCTGGAACTGGAAGATCAAGCATATAAAGCCTTTGTTTCCTATTTAAAAAATGATTACACAACTGTTATTTACAAGGAAAACCGTGATGACTGGCGCAAGGCTGAGATAGTTGTTTCTACGGTGCAGACTTTTCTGTCAAAGAACAGATATAAACGTCTATTTACACCTGATGATTTTGATCTTGTTATTTCCGATGAGGCGCACCGTAGCATAGGAGGCAACAGTCGGGCGGTTTTTGAATATTTTATAGGCTATAAACTCGGACTAACCGCAACGCCTAAAGATTACTTAAAACATATTGATACTGCTGAACTTGGCGAAAATGACCCGAGAGAACTTGA
>CAYUAV010000712.1:0-2284 GCA_964442665.1 uncultured Bacteroidales bacterium | reverse complement strand
TGATTTGATGATGCACCGTGCTTCATTGGTGGTATGCCGGATAATGTATTTTCCCCCCTGAACCAGCGGTTTTTCGTTCAGCCAGCAAAACATCATAGTAACATCCTGCGCTATTTTTGGCTGATTATCTTCTGCAGCTATCATATCACCCCTGCTGATATCAATATCATCCTCGAGTGTAATTACAATAGATTGGGGAGGAAAGGCCGAATCGAGATTCCCGTTCATGGTTTCAACGGAACGAACACGCGACGATAAGCCCGATGGAAGAGCTACTACCCTGTCTCCTTTTTTGAAGACCCCCCCGGCCACACGACCAGCATAGCCCCTGAAATCGTGATATTCCTGCGATTGTGGTCTTATGACATACTGTACCGGAAAACGGGGATCGGTATAATTACGATCGTTGGCGATATGGATATTTTCAAGAAGATACATCAGGGTTGGTCCCTCATACCAGCTCATATTTTCCGATCGGTCAACCACATTATCGCCTCTAAGTGCACTGATGGGCACAAAACGTATATCATGTACATTGATCTTATCAGAAACACTTTCATAATCATTTTTTATTCCTTCAAATACTTCCTCCTTGTAGCCCATCAAATCCATTTTATTTATACAAATAATAATATGCGGGATCTGCAGGAGGCCTGCAATATATGAATGACGCCGTGTTTGTTCCATAACACCATTCCTGGCATCAACCAGAATAATTGCCGCGTTGGCCGTAGAGGCACCGGTAACCATATTGCGGGTATATTGAATATGTCCGGGTGTATCGGCAATGATAAACTTTCGCTTAGGCGTAGCAAAATAACGGTATGCGACATCTATGGTTATGCCCTGTTCCCTTTCGGCCCGCAATCCGTCAGTTAGCAGAGCCAGGTTTACCACTTCTTCACCTCTGTTGAGACTGGCACGCTCAATAGCCTCCATCTGATCTTCGAAAATAGCTTTACTGTCGTAAAGCAAACGCCCGATCAGTGTACTTTTTCCATCATCAACGCTTCCTGCTGTTGTGAAGCGAAGAAGTTGCATATTCAAATATCCGTCCTGCTTTTCCTCAAATTCGGTCATGGAATTTTATTTAGTTCAAAGTTCTGTATTCAGAGTTCAAAGTTTAGTTTAAAAATAGCCTTCTTTTTTCCGGTCTTCCATAGCCGCTTCAGAACGCTTATCGTCATATCTTCCGCCTCGTTCCGTAGTTCGTGTGGCAGCTACTTCTTTAATAATATCTTCAAGGGTATTGGCTTTGGAAAGCGTTAGGCCGGTGCAGGTAATGTCCCCAATGGTACGACAACGCACATCAAGTTCCTGAATGTCTTCATTATCCTTTAGTAACATGAAAGGGGCTTCGGCAAGCCATACTCCGTCACGATTGAATACGCGACGTTTGTGCGTGAAATAAAGGTTTGGAATTTCAATATCCTCCATATAAATATATTGCCAGACATCCATTTCGGTCCAGTTACTCAGTGGAAATACCCTGAAGTGTTCGCCCATTCTTTTCTTTCCGTTAAAAATATTCCATAATTCCGGTCGCTGGTTTTTCGGGTCCCACTGACCAAATTCATCACGATGCGAGAAAAACCGCTCTTTTGCCCTGGCCTTTTCTTCATCGCGACGTCCGCCTCCCAGTGCAGCATCGAATTTAAATTCTTCGATAGCATCAAGTAATGTTACAGTCTGAAGCACATTCCTGCTTGCATTAATGCCTGTTTCCTCAACCACTTTCCCCTGGTCGATCGAATCCTGAACAAACCTGACAATGCACTTAACTCCTGCTTTCTCAGCTAATGTATCACTGAAAACAAGTGTTTCCTGAAAATTGTGTCCTGTATCGATATGCAATAACGGAAAAGGAACTTTCGCAGGCCAGAATGCCTTTTGAGCCATATAGAACATTACAATGGAATCCTTCCCACCCGAGAAAAGCAGGGTCGGATGTTCAAATTGTGCAGCCACTTCGCGAATCACGTAAATCGATTCTGCCTCCAACTCCCTCAAATGATTAATCAAATATTTTTCCATGATAACTGAAATTCACTGATCGAAAAAAATAACCGCTATTTTTCAACGGTTTGCAAATATAGTAAATCCTGATTAACCTCCCAGAATGATGTGCCGGCATGGAAGTAATTTGACAGATATTATATCCAATTATACAAAGTTTATTTCACTTAATTTCAGAGTCGTGATTGTGATATCTCGTTTCCTGAAAGCTGCAAAATAAAACCTTGTTCAATCCGAATCCAAATACAGTACAAATTAAAATGGCATA
>CAYUAV010000711.1:0-2286 GCA_964442665.1 uncultured Bacteroidales bacterium | reverse complement strand
GATAAATCGGAACTTATTGAGAGCGGCGGGGGAGGGCAGTTTATTTCCGCTGGTTTATTTACATATCCTGTACTTCAGGCTGCTGATATACTTATTTATCTGGCCGATTTTGTACCGGTAGGCAGGGACCAGGTACAGCATCTGGAACTTTCGCGGAATATTGCTGTTAGGTTCAATAAACAATTCGGGAATTTTTTCCCTGAGCCAAAACCTTTACTGACCGATATTCCTAAACTGGTTTCACTGGCTGATCCGTCGAAAAAAATGAGTAAAAGTCTGGGTGAAAAGCACTATGTAGGCCTGTTCGAAGATGAAGCATCAATTCGCAGGAAAATTAAAACAGCCGTTACCGATACCGGCGAACAACAAGGAGATGCCATGAGTCCCGGGGTTGAGAACCTGTTTAACCTGATAAATGCCTGCGGTAGGGAGGAAGCGTATAATGCCCTCATGCAGGATTATAAAAAAGGGACTCTTAAGTATAAAGATCTTAAAGAAGTTACTGCCGATGCCCTTGTTGAATTAAATACACCATTTCGTCAGAAGAAACAGGATATTATGAAGGATCCTACCTATATTGAAAAACTATCAGTAAAATTATCGGAGAAGGCCAGGGAAGTCGCTTCCAAAACGCTCCGTGAAGTAAGAAAACTGACAGGATTACCGGTATAACTTTTTTTAATTAATAAGCACATACTCCTTACTTTCTTGTACCAAAAATAATGATCAGGTATCCGCAGCATCATTAGAGACCCCATTCTCTGCAGGCAGGTGGTAATTCGGCAGATGATCAATAGTAGTGTATTTCTAATGAAACAATAGCAAAGATGCTCTATGATTTACCCGTAATACTAAAAATCTGGAACTAAAAAAGCCCCGTAAAAACGAGGCTTTGCCCTGAAGTGCTATTCAGTATATAGTGATTAAGAACTGTTATTTTTCAAAAAACAAATACCATGCCATAAGAAAATAAGCTTGTGTTAAATAATGTTGTTCCCAGGATGTAAATATTTTATGCGCTTGAAATATCAGGACTTTTTAGCCTTTCTGAGATAGATCATTACCGTAGCTCCCCTTTCCTTATTTTTGATATTGATCTTACCTCCGAGAATATCGATAATTCGTTTTGCCGTGGCCAATCCGATTCCAAATCCATAGCTCCTGTGTTCAAGATTATCCGCCGTGAATAATTCGAATAAGGTGGATAGGGCTGTTGACGAAAAGCCCGGTCCCTCGTCGGAAATATCTACCGAATAAAACTGATCACTATCCCTGGCCGATATATAAATATTCCCGTTAACGGGCGAATACTTAATGGCGTTATCTATGATAATGGAAAGGCAAGTGGTGAGCAAACGGGGTTCGGCCATCACAAGATGTGATTCACTGATCTGACGGATATGTACATTGATATTCTTTTTCCCGATCTCATCCGACTGAAGCGCTTTCTCTATGGCATCAATCAAAACCACCTCCCGTATATTGATCTTATTATCGACTGACCTTAGTTCGGTTAACAGGAGTGTTATTTCGGAAACTTTGATTAACCGCATGACCAGCGTATTGATGCAATCGAGACTTTCTTTTGCTTCAGCAGGAATAGTTTCTTCAAGAAGCGAAGTATAACCGATAATACCGTTCAGCGGCGTTCGCAGTTCATGATTGATGTGGGCAATAAAATCATCCTTTGCATGATCGAGAGCCGAAAGCTCATCGTACATTTTTACCAGTTTTTTATTGGCTTTGATAAGCTGTTTTGTCCTTTCTTCAACCATCTCTTCAAGCCGTAGATTGACTTCCTTCAATTCCTTTGTTTTAGACCGCAGATCAAGATGTGTTCTTACCCTTGAAATTAATTCATTCAAATTGAAGGGTTTTGCAATATAATCTACTGCTCCCAGATCAAATCCCTTAATGATATCTTCTTTCTGCACACGGGCCGTAAGGAAAATTATCGGTATATCGGAAAATTCACGATCCGATTTTAATTGCCTGCATACTTCAAAGCCATCCATCCCGGGCATCGAAACATCGAGCAGAATCAGATCGGGTTTATGTCCGGATACGAATTCTAATGTGGATGGGCCATTATGTAAACCATGAACTTCAATATGCTCCAGTGTTGAAAGTATATCGGTAATAAACTCTACATTCGACTCGATGTCGTCAACCACAAGAACAAGCGACTTTTTTCTGTTCATTCCTCAAAAAATTCTGTTGCTTATATCTAATTTAGTGATAATAACATTTTCTATAGTAACCGGTTGGTATTTTTTTAGATTAATT
>CAYUAV010000710.1:0-2290 GCA_964442665.1 uncultured Bacteroidales bacterium | reverse complement strand
GAATTCAAACACAGCATTCACATGTGGCTGGCGTGGCGTTTTGTTTAGAAGTCAAGACGCTGGATTCACATGGGAACCTTATGAAACAGAAACGATGTCTTCCTTGAGCGATATTTATTTTATCAACAATGAGATTGGTTTCATTGCCGGCACCTCATTCATTCTAAAGAGTGAAGATAATGGTAATACATGGAGCCCGCGAACTTCAGGTCTTTACTCCGATGGAGTGATCCATTCGCTCTTTTTTTTGAGTGACAATATAGGATACGCTGTCGGACAACATGAAACTACTGCTGCAATATACAAGACGAGTGATGGTGGTGAATCATGGAATCTATTTAGCTGGAATTCATTCGAAAGGGATATACCTCTGTATATTGGAGATGTAGTTTTTTTATCGCCATCCGTGGGATATGCTTCATGCGGCGATATCGCCCTCTTAAAGACATTAAATGGTGGTGAGACGTGGATGGAAGTGACGACGCCAGTTTCCGGTATGTTAGGTAGACTCAGCTCACTTTATTTAACAGACATTAACACCGGTTTCGCAGTTGGGAGTTCAGGTATTATCCTCAAAAGTACAAATTTGACAGTCAGTGTAGAAAACATCGAAGAACATGATGGGAGCATAATTGAGATGTTTCAATTATTGGGAAATTATCCCAATCCATTTAATACCGGCACCACAATTGATTTCAACCTGACAAAACAGACTCATGTTCGGATAGATATTTTTAACATTGCTGGGCAGCGGCTATGTACGCTCCTTGATACCAACATGACAGCTGGTAAGCACAGCGTATATTGGGATGGCAAGAATGAATTGAACCAATCTGTTGGTACCGGACTGTACATTTATCGTACAGAGGTTGGCATCAGGAGCTTCAGCAAAAAAATGATGCTATTAAGATAAAGTTCATCGACGGTTTAAGTAAACATTTTTTGCTAACAATTGTTTGCAGTCGGATCGCTAAAGCCATTCACTAAATTCCACGTGGACGTGGAATTCGAAACACAACATTCGGGACGCTCGCTCTTGGCGCGCGACCGGTGAAACAAACGTTAGACAGTACAGGAATTGAGGTATATATGAAGCGAGTAGTCAATTTAAAAAAGGTATTGAAGACACAATGGGATAACTTTAAAAAAGATTTTAAAATAAGTTCGGGTTTATCTTTTATAATTAAGTTCATTATTGGTATTTCAATAACGGCTATACCAATTTTGATTGGATATTATTCTAATTCAATTCAGGAAAGAATGAGAATTAAAAATAGTTTTGACAAATTCTACGATGATGCTTTTAAAATTGAATCCGCTTATAGAAATGTAAGAAACTATTTAGATGATATTTGTGAAAACATAAAATATGATGAAGTTTTATTTAGGCAAAAGATTACTGAACTAGATTATAATATAATCAGTTATTATATGAAATCTATGATGCTTTTTCCAGAAATAAGCGAGAAAGCAGACAGTGTCTTGTCGTTTATAGATCAACTTTATTGGGGAAAAGACAAACAACTAACAGGTGAATTAAGCTTTAGAAAATTTATTTTCGTTACTGACAGCTTGTACAGGAATGACCAAATAAGATTTGGGATTTATAAAGAGCAGATAAAAGAATTAAGCCAATTCTATGATGATATACTGCATTTATCAATATTATTAGAAGCCTTAAGAATCTATAGCAATTCAGAAAATATAGAATATAAGTTCAAAAAGTTGAAGGATGATATCAATAATCATTATGAAAAAGGAAGCTTCAGAAAAAGAAATGAGTATGTACAAAAAATGAAGCAATTGATAAAAAGAATAAGGAATTTGGAAACAGTAAAACCTGGCTAACCATGCGCTTGCAGTGGATTGCTAACGCGCACCATTATTTCTAATCTTGAGAGGCTGGTTTAAAACCAGGCAGTCGGAGAGTAGCTCTTGGCGCGCGCCCGTGAGCAAAACGTTAGCGGTTATTTGATTAAAAATGCTGTAGATACTGTTAATTAATAAAATTTAAAATGATAAATCAAAATTGCAGTAATGTTAATACTTTTGTATATTTGTTTAGCTGATTAATTCCAAATTCTGGAGATTATATAATTATGAGAACAATTTTTATTTCGTTTATCTTAGTTTTGATACTCTCATATCAATTTCTTTTTACCCAAACAAATCAAAAAAACAGAGTTATAATATTAACGGATATTGGGGCTGATCCGGACGATTCGCAATCAATGGTTCGATTACTTTTATATTCTAATGAAATTGATATAAAAGGATTAATTGCTACAAC
>CAYUAV010000709.1:0-2293 GCA_964442665.1 uncultured Bacteroidales bacterium | reverse complement strand
CATTATATGGAGCAAATGACAAAATCCGATTTGATTGCAGTTTTCAGTGAACCAATGAATACCGCCCTGCAAAAGCCCCTTGTCTTTAATGTTTCGGCTTACGGGCTATGGAATAGTATAACTTCAACATATAATACTGCTGCTAATACTTATAACAGTCTTGATATTTTAAATCTGTGGGATGATATTGAACCCGTAAATACCGATATTGGCGAATTTGTTACGGGTAAAGCCATGGATGGTCTCTTTTTAAAGGTGGGCAATGAAGAACGGAAAATACGTAAAGATCCGTTTCAATGGGCCATTGATATCATTCAGCGTGTATTTGGATACATCCAGGATCATATTTAGGATAAAATCAGACAAAATACTGAATCCACATTCGCAACGGGTGTGGATTTTTTATAATTCAGATTGATAATTTTTGCCTGAGATATTTTGCTGTATAGGATTCATTACACAGGCTCAGATCCTCCGGAGTGCCTGCAAATACCAAGTTTCCGCCTTCGTCGCCTCCTTCGGGACCCAGATCTATCACCCAGTCAGCACATTTAATAATTTCCTGGTTATGTTCAATGATCACGACGGAATGTCCTTTTTCGATCAGTGCATTTAACGATTCCAGCAATTTCCGGATATCGTGAAAATGTAAACCTGTTGTAGGCTCATCAAAAATAAATAGTGTAGGATTAGTTCTTTCCAGTGCCAGGAATGAGGCGAGCTTTACACGCTGACTTTCCCCACCACTCAGCGTGCTTGATGACTGACCCAGTTTAATATAACCCAGACCGACTTCAGCCAGGGGAGTAAGTTTACTAATAATTTTCCTTTCAGTGGAAGTAATTTTCTCCGAAAAGAATTCAATCGCTTCATTTACTGTCATTTCCAGTAATTCGTAAATATTCTTTCCCCTGTAACGAACTTCCAGGATATCGTCTTTAAATCGCTGCCCGTTACAATGTTCGCATGTCAGAACCACATCGGCCATAAACTGCATTTCAACTTTGATAACTCCTTCACCCTGGCATTCTTCACAACGTCCTCCATCGACATTAAATGAAAAGTGTGCCGGTTTGTAACCATTGGTCACTGCATAGGGTTGGTTTGACCAGAGTTTTCGGATCTCGTCATAAGCCTTCATATAGGTTATCGGATTCGACCTTGTTGATTTTCCTATCGGATTCTGATCAACAAATTCAACTGCTGAAATTGTATTGAGATCTCCTTCCAGCCGGCTGTACTTTCCGCTTTTTTCTCCATAACCACCAATTATTTTGCTGAGTGCAGGATACAAAATATTGCCAATCAGCGATGATTTTCCTGATCCGCTGACACCGGTAATTACCACCATAGTATTTAGAGGTATGCTTACATTAATATTCTTCAGGTTATTTTCCTGAGCTCCTATGATCGTAATTGAATTGTTCCATTTTCTGCGAAACGGAGGTAAGGCTATTTTTTCTTCACCGGTCAGGTATTGGGCTGTTAAACCTTTACTTTTTTTTATGAGTTCCTTATATGTGCCGGTAAAAATAATTTCTCCTCCGAGCCTTCCTGCCATAGGACCAATATCAATAATCTCGTCACATTGTTTAATGATTTCCTCTTCATGTTCGACAACTAAAATAGTATTACCAATATCCCGGAGTCGTTTTAATATTGTGATCAAACGGTTTGTGTCGCGGGGATGTAATCCTATACTGGGTTCGTCTAAAACATACAGTGAGCCTACAAGACTGCTGCCCAGCCTAGTTGATAAATTAATGCGCTGGGATTCCCCCCCTGAAAGCGTAGATGAAAGACGGTTAAGAGTAAGGTATCCAAGTCCTACATCGCATAAATATTCCAGGCGGTTACGAATTTCCAGCAGGAGACGACCTGCAACCTGCTGTTCATATTCATTAAGATGAAACGAATTAAAAATATCTTTGAGTTTTTCCGCGGATATATCTACCAGATCCTGAATTTTATATCCGGTAATTTTAACATAGGATGCCTCTTTTTTCAATCGTTTCCCATTGCACTCGGGGCAGGTGGTTTTTCCCCGATAGCGTGCAAGCATCACCCTGTATTGTATTTTATATTTATTCCCCTCGAGATATTTGAAGAATTTATTGAGTCCGGAAAAATAAGTATTACCGGTCCAAATTAAACGATATTGATCATCCGAAAGCTGGTTTACGGGCTTATGAACAGGGACAGTAAATTTACCTGCATTCTAGATTAACTCGTGTTTCCACTCCTGCATTTTATCGCCCTTCCAGCATACTACAGCATCTTCATAAATAGACAG
>CAYUAV010000708.1:0-2297 GCA_964442665.1 uncultured Bacteroidales bacterium | reverse complement strand
ACATATTTATTTGCATGACATAATAATCATTAAAAAATTTAAACAGGTTCTAAATCTATAACTATGAAAAAATTATTAGTTTTATTTTTCGTTTCGATCTTTTTTATTGGATCGGCTTTTGCCCAACTCACAATGAACTCTTCCGGTGTGGTTACGTTTTCAAAAGGTTTCTATTTTGGAACCGGAGATAATTATGCTACAAGTAATTTAAGAATCAAGTCTACATCACAACAGTTCGCTACTTTTTACCTTAAATACTCAAATGGTTATCTTGGTATTTGTAAAGGACCTGCTGATCCCTGTTATCCTCTTGATTGTGGAGGTACAGTACGGGGCACATCATTTATTGATTATTCTGATTCGAGGTTAAAAAGAGATATTACAGATATTGAGGAGAGCAAATTTACCGGTATCTATAGTTTGATGCCTAAGGAATATAACTTCAATAATGAAAATAACTTTTTTCCTGAGAATGATGATGCTTTGAAGCATAAACATTTTGGTTTAATTGCCCAGGATGTAGTAAAGATATTCCCGGAATTAGTTAGTGAAGATAGTACTGGTATACTTAGTCTGAACTACATTGAATTGATACCTCTTCTTATTGGAGCCATTAAAGAGCAACAGAAAACAATTGAATCTATACAGGCTCAATTAAATGATGGAAATATAAAATCTTCAGAATCTTTGTCTGAAGTTATAGAAAATTCACAAAGCTCTTCCCTTATGCAGAATCGTCCAAATCCTTTTTCTGAAAATACCGTTATTGAGTTTTATTTGGCTGATGAAGTAAAAGATGCAAAAATGTATATCTACAATATGAACGGCACGCAACTTAAAAGCATTGAATTGCATCAAAAAAGAGATGGAAGTATTACAATAGATGGTAGTGAATTACAGGCCGGGATGTATATGTATTCCCTGATTGTTGATGGACAGGTTATAGATACTAAAAGGATGATTTTAACTGATTAATTGTTAAGTGTAATTTTAATAAAAGCAGTAGATATGAAATCATTGAAGATTTTAATAATTTTTATTTCACTTTCATTGCAAAACATTTATGCACAATCAAATGAAAGTGTTTGGGATTTTCCTATTAGGCCGGGTACAGAAGAATGGGAAAAACTTGACTCATATGAAGAAAAGTTAAATTCATACAATATTCCCGATGAGATTTTATTGAAAATGACAACCGGTGATTTGGTAAATACTTGTTTAAATTATCCGGAATTTCGTTTAATAATGACAAGGAATAATTTACAACAGGGATATGATTATGTAAGATCAATTTTTAACGGATTTAGGGAATTAGAAAACAGGAAAGATGCAGGTAAAGAACTCTTGAAATTATATACCCCCTTGAATCCTGAAAAAATTATTGATTTTGAGGATACAATTGAAAAAGGCAGATACTTTTTCAAAATTGCTCATATTGAGTTGATTATGGGGCAATATAGTATTTTAAATAATATGGATAATGTTGATAAAAAATATGCTTTGGAACAAACTATAAACAAATACCAAAAGAAAAAGGAAATGCTTGAACTTTATTCCCAATTAGGTTTGGCTACATCAGCCTTGGTTCCTGGAAGATTGTTAGAATTACATAACCAACAATCATTTATGGATTTAAAAAAGAATAATCCTGGGATTGATTGGTATTTGAAAATCGTCTATTCCCCCAATCCACAAGATTTAGATTTGATCGTAGAAAATGCAAAAGAATTATTAATTACACTTGAAGGTGAATAAATTGCTGATATATATTGTTGTCCTGTTATTTTCGCTAGGATGCGATAAAGATAATAATAATCCTAGTGATAATCCTTGTGATGCCCTTGTTAATGGTGTTTATCAGTACCCAGAAGTACCGGAAAATCATAATTGGACTATTGAACAAGTAAATGAGTATGTTAATTTACCCGAAGATATTTGCGAATGTATTAGTACAGATGGTTTAATCAAATCCTGTTTGAATTATCCGTATTTAAGTTTAATAATGGCCGGTTCAACCATACAAAACGGGTATGAATTAGTAAAAGGACAATTCAGGGGCCTTGTTGAATTAGAAGGCAGAGATGATGCAACCACTTGTCTTTTAAATTACTATCAGTTAATTGACCCACAGTCGTATAATCCAGAATGGGAAGAACTTGAAATAATTTATTTTATGATTGATATTTTATATTTTGAAGTGATTTTTAGTCAATATAGTTTTTTATCGCAAATTAATGACGATGAGATAATTAGTTTAATTGAAATCTCTCTTGAAAAATATGAACAAAGAATTAATG
>CAYUAV010000707.1:1700-2300 GCA_964442665.1 uncultured Bacteroidales bacterium | reverse complement strand
GATTTTGAAGGAGCATATGAAAATATCATTGACCGTGAGCTAATTGAATATACCCTGGCTGATGGCAGAAAAGTAAAAGTCGTTTTCTCCGCAGAAGGCCGTGAAACGAAAATTGTTGAAACTTTCGAAGCGGAAAATACTAACCCGATCGAGATGCAGCGTGCCGGATGGCAGTCCATCCTGGATAATTTTAAAAGGTATGCAGAAGCAAAACAACAATAATTAAAGCCGTATAGTATGGCAAATCAGATCACTCCCTGCTTATGGTTCGATAACCAGGCCGAAGAAGCGGCCAATTTTTATACTTCTATTTTCAAAGACTCGAAGATTGAAAATATCAGCCGTTACGGAAAGGAAGGTCATGAAATTCACGGTCAGATAGAAGGCAGTGTCATGTCAGTTAGTTTCCGGATTAACGGGCAACCCTTCACTGCATTGAACGGGGGACCGATCTTTAAATTCAATGAAGCCATTTCGTTACAGGTATATTGTGAAACACAGGAAGAAATTGACTATTTCTGGAGTAAACTCACCGATGGAGGACAGGAAGTTCAGTGTGGCTGGCTTAAGGACAAATACGGACTTTCGTGGCAGATTATA
>CAYUAV010000707.1:0-1690 GCA_964442665.1 uncultured Bacteroidales bacterium | reverse complement strand
ATACCCACCATCCTTTCTCAGTTAATGAGCGATCCCGCAAGGGCAGATAGGGTAACCAGGGCTTTCCTGCAGATGAAAAAACTGGATATTGAAATACTGAAACAGGCATAAAGCGGAACGCTAAATTGTATTGGCATCAGGGGGAATAGAGACACCCGAAACCATAGTAACTGGCGGTTTGAAAATTTCTTTTTTAATATTTATATCTGATAATATTCAGAGGAACTCAAGTTTTTACATAAGGTTGTTTTTAATAAAGATCACCTCAAATCAGATAGTACCGTAAAAGATTTTCGGACCATCATCATAAAGGCATTTAGGGGCTCGGAAATATGCTTTTCCTTCGACCAGATCATAACTAATTTTGCATTTAAATCAGTACCAGACCAGTTCAGTGTTTTTAATAAGCCTTTACTAACTTCTTCAGTAATTACCATCTCGGGAAGAAAAGCGATCCCATTTTCCTGTATTAATAACTTCTTGATGGCATCCAGGCTATTGATTTCAATAATTTTTTCAGGCTTAATCTCAGCGTGAATAAGTGCTTTCTGTAATATCTTCCTGTAATTGCATTCCGATTTGGCAAACAGTAAGGTTTTACTGTTTAATTTGTCAATCGTGACTTTTTTATTCCTCAGCAATTCATTTTGTCCATTTACTGCCAGAACCAGTTTAATTTTTATGAGTTCTTCAACCTGTAAATTTCTGTCTTCAAAACTATCAGTGATCAGGAATGCCAGATCAATAATACCTGAATTAAACATATCAGTTAAATTATAACTGGTACACCAATCGATATCAAATCCGATTTTCGGGTAAATGAGATGAAACTCCTTTATTACATCCGGCATGATATAAGAACTGACAGATTGTGGTGTTTTTATTATAAGCGTTCCATACCGGTCATTAAGGTTGCCCAGGACACTTTCGATTTCCTTTTCAATATTTATCAGCCGTTGCGTATAGTTTAATAATTGTACTCCTGCAGCGGTAAGACTGATCGATTTTCCTGCTCTTAAAAATAATTCTTTTCCCAGGCTATTTTCCAGTGACCGTATCTGGGCTGAAACGGTAGACTGTGCCAAATGCAGAACATTTGCAGCATTGTTAAAACTTAATAAGCTGGCAACTACCTGAAATGTTTTAAGTTCCCGGAATTCCATTATCTATATATCGAAAATCCCGATATCATTCATCGAAAAATATCGTTATGATTTTATATTTCGATTTAATACTTTTACAAAAGTAAAAATATTCAAATCTATATTACACTGATGAAGAATAAAATTCAAATGAATTATTGATCCTTATATATAAAAGAATTTAACATTTTAAAAGGAGGTTATTATGTTCTTGTTAAATGAAGTAAATGATTTATATGATGCTTTTTCCGGGAAAGTCTATGAAGAAAATATTTTGAACAGAAAAGTCAAAGAATTAATAGCACTTTCATGCTCTGTAATGGCTGATTGCATACCCTGTATTAACTGGCATTATAATCAGGCTGTTGAGGCCGGAGCAACGAAAGAGGAAATGGCTGAAGCTTTTGCTATTGCAATGTCAGTATGTTCCGGAAGTAAAAGAGCAAAATACTCGGAATTAATAAGTGATCTTGGGCACAAAAATACATAATCCGGATTTAGAACCTGTTTAAATTTTTAATGCTAAAATCGAATGTTGGATAAATCCT
>CAYUAV010000706.1:0-2301 GCA_964442665.1 uncultured Bacteroidales bacterium | reverse complement strand
AATGTATGTACATATCGGTAGTTGCACGGCCGGGAGTCTGGATGGAGTCGATACCGCGGTTAATACGCAACTGAACACAATTGGTATCTCCGCCATAACCACCTGAAGTCGATCCTGTACTGCCGGTAGTATCCAGGCTTATGAAAACTTCGATATTGTCATAAGTCCAGGGATGGGTGTCAGTTGTGTAAGTTAAACTGCAATCGAAATCATCCGTAATAGTTCCGATGATATACAGATACTCCGGATTGAATGCAACTTTGAATACGAACGTATAGTCAGCAGGGCCGTCATATCCAGTCGGGTTGAATACGTCCGTTGTCTGTTCTGCACTATATGCAGCATCGGCAGTTCCATTGATAACAATATTTTGGTACCCAGCATAGGGTATTTCCATGGTCCGGACCGGCGGTACAAGCGGGGCAGCTTTTGTATTACCCGTAAGTGCTATGAAAATCGCACTTATAGTAAGGCAGTATATGTGTTTTTTCATGGTAACTGTTTTTAATCCGGGGATTACATATTAGCAAATTAAATAATGCATTGAATCATTCAAATTTAAGATGCAATTCACTCACAATTGGTTGCGTGAAAAGCTGATATGAAATAAAAATCCCCGCCGACACGAATGTATTCATGCGAAAGGGAAATTTATATTATATGAAATGGTATACGCTGTGAAAATTTGAAATTATTCTACAATAAACCTTAAAATACCATTTGTATCCTCTCCAGTATATTTTGCAATATACAAACCCTTCCGGAAGCCCGAGACATCAACGGAAAGGAACGGTTCAGGATCATCGGCAGTCAGAATGACCTGTCCGTTCAGATTCATGATCTCCAATTTCCTGATATGTTGCAGGTTCTTTATATGAATCACTTTACCGGCCGGAACAGGATAAAGTTGTACTTCATTACTGATCAGATCTTTGTTTACTCCGTTTCCTCCGGTTTGCAGGTTGGCAACCCCAAAGGTACGTGTATTAAAATAGGCATCGTCTTCCATGCTCCCCCCGGGAATTTCGCTTTCATCCAGATCCCATGCAGCCTGTGAAAGCAATGTCCTGCTGGTTTGTGATGAATTATCCCTGTCATTCAGGATCACATCAAACCCGATTACAGGAAGATGTTCTTCTATATCTTCAGGCAGAGATCCTGAGGTCAGGGCCGCTGTCCAGGGAATAGCCGCTTCAAGATACCAGCCCCCGCCCTGCACTTTGTTTCGCCAGCTATACTGAAATTCCGAAGCCGATGCCCTTCCGGTACTTTGAACTTCATCGACACCCCGGCAAAAACGAACCATAGCCGTGCTGTTACTCCTGTAATAAATATCGGAGCATAGTGTATCCAGGTCGATATATACCTCAATATTATCGGAGAGTGCCGCATTTCCCGATCCGTTCCACGACTGGTCGATATCATCCGTAATTTCGGCAAAAACATACAGATATTCATAATCCCAGGCAGTTTTAAAATATCCGGTTAAATCAGCAGCCGATTCCCAGTTGGTAATATTAAAGATATCCAGATCACGGGCTGTGCTCCAGCCCAGATCATTGTCATATCCGTCGATGTATATGGCTGAGGAAGCAAAGGGAATATCCATTCTGTTCAGCGGTTGTATATAGCTGAGACCGGGAGGTGGAGGAGGCGTACCTCCCTCCAGGGTGATAATTCCGAAAACCCTGCGGTCTGTCCAGGCATTGTCCTCTGTACGGTCGGCCGGGTCATCCGGATCGTCCATGTCCCATGCTGTCTGACAATCCCGGTGATCCGGACCGGGTTCGTCTGAATCAGCCCCCATAAGATCGAAGCCATGAACTCCGTCGAGATAATCCAAAAAATTTTCCGGTAGTTGTCCTGAACTTAATACGCAAGTCCAGGGTATGGCTGTTTCAAACAACCATCCCGTAGCCGTATTTTCCCAATAGTAAATGTATTCATTCGTACTTGCACGACCGGGAGTCTGAATAGTGACAGGACCACGGCAAATACGTAACTGTATACAATTAGTATCTCCACCATAACCGTTTGAAGTCGGACCAGTGCTTCCGGTAGTATCCAGGCTGATGAAGACCTCAACATTATCATATGTCCATGGATTGGGATCCTCAGGATATTCCATACTGCAATCAAAATCATCCAGTATTTGGGTATACAGGTACAGAAACTGATAATCATAACAGACTTTAAAAGTACAGGTGTAGTCTGCTGGTCCTGACCAACCTGTAGGATTAAACACATCGGTTGATTGTTCGGCACTGTAACAGTAATCAGCTACTCCGTCAATTACAACAT
>CAYUAV010000705.1:0-2305 GCA_964442665.1 uncultured Bacteroidales bacterium | reverse complement strand
CACTGCGATTAAATGGGCTAATCCTGGGGTTAATTTGATGTCAGTTGTTGGAAGGAGGAATTAATTCAGTGCTTTGTGCTATAATTAATATATGGTAAAAAGTTACCTCGATGATATTCTGAACAATAATCGTATCAAGGCTTTCCGGGATACAAGAAGTGTTCGGAGGAGAGAGGGTTTATTCTTTCTTTTAAAAAAATAGTCGTGTCCTTCTTCTTTTTTTAGGTACTCGAAAAAAATCAAAAAAATGAGTAAAATTAATGGTATGATATAATAAATATCTTGAACAAGATTAGGAGTAAATATCTTTCGCAATTTCCGTGGAATTCTATTTCCCCATCTATCAAAATCTTTAAAAATCTTATCTTTTATTATATCTGGCCAGAATATATAATAAATCTGTCCTTCTCGGACATCTTGATTGATTATAATATCTATTGCATTATTAACAAATTCTCTTCTTTTATTTGGTTTGATAAGTTGATCTTGAATATGAACCTCAGCAAAATACATAAGCATGATCATAACACAAATTCCCATATATACTGCTGTCCTACCATTCTTACTTTTACTTTTATCATAATCTATTTTACTTCCATCTTGGTTTTTTTTGAAAGGATATATAATGAAAGTAATGATAGCGACCATGATCATGAAATAGATCATCCGAGACTGAGTTATATCTGATTCATCCCTTATAATAGATTCAACTTGAGAAGCACTAAAGCTACTTAACGAGTTAATTAGTAATTCATTATGAGTTGTTATTTGAGGTATTGGTTGTGATGTAGATTTTGGTATGAGTATACTTACATTTTTTATTTTTATGTCATCTAGATCCTGAATTTTTTTCTTCATCTTATCGTTAAACATTCCATTATATATGATGAAAAACAAAATACCTATAGTAAAAAGGAATAGTATTGATTTTAGTGTTCTGAAACGAATAAATTTAAAAAAGGAAAACGAATACAGAGTTTGAATAAGAACGAAGAACAAAATCAGTGCGCATAAGAGTGAAAGCGGAATAAAGACGACAAACATACGTCTATTTTCAGTATTGTCATCTGATTTGGGCTTTTCTGCAATAGTACTATAATTATTGCATATTGATGTGTTTGTGTCACCTAGACAAATACAAATTACTCCATCTGTTTTGCAACTCGGCAAATCATTAGATTGCGAAAAGGAATTCACTGAAATAAACAGTCCTATTATCAATAAGGAATATTTCATGTTTTTATAACGAAAGGATTCTTTTTGTCTGGCTTCTTTCACTTGACCAGCTTATGAATATATTAATCGTTAAAAAATATACTTTACCCTATACCAAATATCTTCATCAAATGATTCACTATACCTCTCTAACAATATATCCAATCTCAGAATTATAATCTTGTGGTTCGCTTAAGGACATATATTTTGTACTAGGTAAGTTTTCCATTCTCACCATATTATCCTGGAAACGTGTTATTATCCCTAATACTTCGTAATTGATACTTTTATACGTAATTTTCGATCCTACTTCAATGTAAGCATAGAATAGAAAATCCGAAGTTTGTTTAAGTCCAATTCTTTTTAAATCCTTAATATCATAGATATGGAATATGTCACGGTGTTCTTCGTCCATAAAAATTAGTCTGGTAAGAATGTTTTTTTTGTCCATCTAGCTAAATTTAAAGTTGAGATGCTCATTTCATATTCAATATTTTCATTATCTGCTTTTCCTATAGCAGACATACAAAGAGCCCGTTACATATAATAAGTGAAAGTTACTGTATTTGAGCAGGATATGAAAATTATTAACATATATTTTGTTAACCCGATATCAACAGTAATCATTTCTATCTGAATAGTGTCTGCAAGAAAACATAATTTTCGTCGTAATCCCTGTCAATGATCGGAGTGAGCAGTAAAAAGACACACTCCCTGTCACTTCGTGACTTTCCCCTCTCGAGAAAGGGAATTTTAGGGAGTGTGTATTACATGTGTCTACATTCCGTCGCATGTAAACCATTACCTTTGAAGCAATGTAGCAGATGCGACGGTTATGCTGGCATTTACCACACCCCGGACGTTGTCCGGGGCTACAGACATGTAAGCCCTACAGGCTTATTACCAGGTGGATTTATCAGGCCTGAAAGATTTTTGCGTGTTGGGTAATGATAAAAACAAAATTGAGCGTAGGCCCGGTTAGCCTGTGGTGGCCCTGTCAATGATCGTAGCCATTAAGAGTAATAGAGGATACAGCATTTTTCGGAGGGTATGTTAATGCGACTTAGGCTAACCGAGAGTTTTCTTTCGT
>CAYUAV010000704.1:0-2310 GCA_964442665.1 uncultured Bacteroidales bacterium | reverse complement strand
ACGAAATAAAGATCCGGTATTTGCATGGCTATTCGAAACTGGGAGGAAGAGCCAGAAATATACTTTCTGATATACAGCTCGACCGGTTTGAATATTTTTACCAGTCCATCATTGAAAAGCATAAGATTTTAAGTTTTAATAATGTCCGCTCATGCGGGATTAAAACACGCGCTGAACTAGAATCGTTCATAAAAGGAGTACTTCAACCGGATGGTCCTCAGCCTGTAGGTCACATTCAGGATGAAATTACCTCCAACTGGTTTCTACAGAAGAAGTTTAATCAGCTTTTTGACAAGGAATCCCCTCAGGTTCGTCAGGCCTTGCACACTTGTGAAGCAGCTACCCTAGAAGGATTCTATAATAAGCTGATACTACACCCAGGCACGATAAAATTATTCAATAACCCGAAATCATCGTATTTGTCAGAGCGGGAAATAGTAAACTTTCAAAAAAGAATATCACGCGATGTTTCCCTGGTTAAAAAATACCACGCTCCTGATATGGTACTGGCTGGTCTGAATTATCTGCTGATACGGGATAATGCTTTCAGGGCAATTGAATGGAGTCTCCTTAAGCATTACCTTCATTTTATATCAGGAGGCATACATATGAAACAAGTATCGATTGGTAAGTCATATAAACTGACGCGGCAAAGGGTAAGTCAGATTACCCGGCAATTGCTTAATACCATCGATAATTTGTTATCGGAGTATAATCAGGTACTGAAGCCCGATCTTTCATATTATAGTACCCTGGCATTAAATAATGATAGCCCGGGATTGGAAAAAAAGCTCAATAAAAGGGAAGGAACCCGTTTTGGTCTTGCTTTCATTCAATATGCTTTGAAAAAACTCAGTTCGTAAAATGAGGACAGAATGTTGATTTTACTTAAATAAATTTATGAGTAATTTTTCAGGTTGTTTCTTACAGGTTCCTGGTCCAGAAGTGCATCACCGGTGTACATTCATCGTATCCCGTACTCTTGTATAAAGCCTGGGCGGTTTTGTTATCGCTTCTGACTTCGAGGGTAATTTTGCCGCAGTCCAGTTCCCTGGCTTTTAAATCGACTGCCTCCATTAATTTGCGGCCTATACCCGAACCACGATACCGGCGGAGCACCACGATATCGTGAATATTAATGAAGGGTTTGGCAGTGAATGTGGCAAAATTGATAAAGCCTGTTACCAGTCCTGCGTAATTATCATTATATTTTGCCAGCAGCACAAGGCTTGATGGGTGTTCCTGCAATCCGTTCACTACTTTTTCGGCTATATCTTCCGTGTAAGGTGGCCGCTCATCACCCATCGGGTCGGCCATGTAATGATTCATTAAATCGATAACGGCCCGGCGATCGAGCGGATCGGTGAAATCACATTCTTTTATATCGATCATAAGGTACTTTCGTTAGTTGTTGAAACAAAAGTATATTTTTTTTGATCGTGGTGCGTGATAGGTCAATACCAGAGAGTTGGCTAAGATAATACAGGCCCCCTGTGTCCATCTTTAGAAAGAATTTATATCTGCAATTTATTTATGACTTTGCCTGGATAAGTCATTTGCCTGTAACTTTCTTCAACCAAAATTAAGGGATGAGGCCGGTTTTCGTGTCTTATATACATAATAATTACTGTGATGACATCAGTATTAGTATTATCTGTCAAACGAGTACTAAATTATTATCAAATATCAGATATGAAGAATCAGTTTTTTATTATCTTGCGCGCTTCATAAGAGAAAATAACCGATTAGCCCGTTTTTTAAAAATGATCAGACATAAAATTTCAGGATGTTTTATTATACTTACGCTTGTATTGTTCTGTAGCGGAGTGAAATCGCAGGATATCGGCAAGTTTATTATTTCCGGGATCGAAGAGCGGGTTGCACTCGGAGATTACCTTTCAGGACTTTCGGAATTCAGGTTTTTTTACCAGGAAAATTTATTAAAGGATGTATATATCTATAAATCCGATAACGGAAAATCGTTGCAGCATTATTTCGATCAGGCCCTTACCCAGCGCGGAATTGTATACCTTGTTTACAAGGATAAAAACATTGTTTTTGTCGAGCGCAACCGGTTAAATTTCAGCGATCAGGAAAAATATGCCGATTTGGAGGGCAGTAGTGATTACTATACTGTTGTGAATATTGGCGACCCTATGCTTGCCGGGAAATACAAGCGGGCCAGTCTGAGCGGTTTTATCCGCAATGGGAAAACCGGCGAGGCTTTACCAGGCGCTGTAATTCATTTCCCCGAGCTCAATCTGGGTGTTGTCACCGATCTTGCCGGGTACTATTCGGTTGAACTTCCGG
>CAYUAV010000703.1:0-2312 GCA_964442665.1 uncultured Bacteroidales bacterium | reverse complement strand
CACCCATTCGCCTCTCTCGGGGGTACATGTGATTTACGGCGAAGGACACGGTACTATCACGTCTCCGGAAGGATGGTTTTCATTTGAAATTGCTCCCGGTACCCTGTCGTTGGTTTTTAAATACCTGGGCTACCAAACCTATTCACAAACTCTGTTTGCCAGGAGCAGGGACACGATAACACTCAACATTGGTCTTACACCCGCATTCAGTGAAATTGATGAATTAGTAGTGAGTCCGTCCAAATCGGAACAAAAGATATCGGAACTTAATATATCTACTATCCTTATCAAACCGGCCACGCTGCCAGAAAATCATATTGTCACTGCGGAGGAGATCATTAACCGGACACCGGGCATCGAGGTCATGGATGGCCAGGCTTCCATCAGGGGAGGCAGCGGGTATGCTTATGGAGTGGGTAGCCGTGTGCTGGTAATGATCGACGGAATGCCTGCACTGGCTGCCGATGCAGGCAATATCAAATGGTCGTTCCTTCCCCTCGAAAATCTTTCACAGATCGAAGTTATCAAGGGTGCGTCGTCGGTTTTATACGGTTCGTCGGCATTGAATGGCATAATAAATTTTCGCACGAAGGAGGCAACACCGGAACCTTCAGCACAGTTCATACTTTCATCAGGCATATACGACAAGACTCGTAACAGGAAATGGGTTTGGTGGGACACTCCCAGGATATATCACAATGCCTCATTTTCCTTCTCCCGGCGTTATGGTAATACAGGTATCGGTATGGGAGGAAAGTTGCTCTACGATAACGGATACCGGCGGCTGAACGATGAAAAACTGGGATCGCTAAACCTGAAAATCAAACGGTATGCTGCTAAAATCGAAGGATTGACCTATGGAGTCCGTATGAGTGCCGGTTATCAAGAAAAGATCGATTTTTTACTCTGGGAAGATGCGGACACAGGAGCTCTGCGGCAAAATGAAGCAACGGCCAATGCGCTGCATGCCCTGATGCTTGCCATTGATCCTTTTATAAGTTTTGATAAAGGCGGGCGTTTTAAACACGATCTTAGCATGCGCTGCCAGAAAACACGGAACCGGCTCCCGGAGAGCAGCCAGAATAACAGCGACGCCACATCTTACTATACCGAATACAGACTATCATATGCCATCCTGCAGAAACTCGACCTGTTAGCAGGAACAGCAGGCACGTATAGCAGGATTATTTCACCTTTCTATGAGAACCATAGCGGATTAAACCTGGCCGGCTATACACAACTCGATTATCGGCCACTTAACCGGTTAAAACTTCAGGCAGGATTGCGTGTTGAACACAACCGACTTGATAATGTAAGCGATAAACTCATTCCCATTCTGCGAACCGGGCTGAATTACCAGGCTGGCAAATTTACTTTCCTGAGAGCATCCTTCGGTCAGGGGTACCGCTATCCCTCTGTTGCAGAAAAGTATGCCGCCACTACTATCGGATCGATACGTATTTTTCCAAATCCCGGTATCGAACCTGAATCGGGCTGGAGTGCGGAAATTGGGGTGAAACAGGGTATCTCTTCCAAAAATAGTATCGGACAGCTCGACCTCTCAGCTTTTTATATGCGAAGTGACAAGTTGATTGAATACATCTTTGGAATTTATCCTGATCCGGTTACGCATGAAGGAGTCTATGGTTTCCAGGCCGTAAATACAGAGCACACCCGCATATATGGTTTCGAAATTGAAACTGCACTGAACAGAAGTTTCAATGCATTTAATACCAGCATTCATGCAGGATACACCTATATTTATCCGGTCGAATACCATATCAACTCGCATCAGAATACGGGTGAATTCCTGAAATACCGACGCAAACACTCGCTCATCGTAACTACAACTACCGGCTACCGGAAATTTGATCTGGGGATAAATATGTATGTCCGGTCAAAGATCCTGAATATCGACGATGTATTCCTGAATCCGTTGACGCGGGAGAGCCTGCTTCCCGGATTCTATGAGTACTGGCAGCAGGATAATAAGGAGTACATGCTTTTCGATGGTTTTCTGACGTTTCATCTGAGTAAACATTTTTCCCTGTCATTCGGTATTAAAAATATGACCAATACCGAATACACAGGCAGACCCGGCGATATTCAACCGCAGCGGAGCTATAGTGTTCAGGTAATGGGAAAGTTATAACTAATCATGCACTGATATACTTTTAAACGGGTACAACTTGCAAATATGAGAAGGCTGTTATTTCAGAGCCACATACTTATCAGACTGTTAAACATTTAATTAAAATAACGTGAGTTCGAAATAAGCTTATCTCGTTAGGGCTTTATTATCAATGATTTCC
>CAYUAV010000702.1:0-2323 GCA_964442665.1 uncultured Bacteroidales bacterium | reverse complement strand
AATGCTGAAGCCGGAAGCAGATCAATTGAATCCATTTCCGACTTCAGTTTTTGTCAATTTCGACATTAGCGTTTAACTTCAACCTTGGCACCGTTAATGATTTCTTCCACAATACCCGGATCAAGCAATGTGGATGTATCGCCCAGATTGGTAGCATCACCTTCTCCAATCTTACGCAGAATCCTGCGCATGATTTTACCGGACCTGGTTTTTGGCAATCCACTGACTATCTGAATCAAATCAGGTTTGGCAATGGGTCCGATATACTTGGCAACTGTATCCCTGAGTTCCTTTTCAATATTATCCCTTTCTTCATCGGAGAGTTCATCACATATGACATATGCATAAATCCCCGATCCCTTAATTGGATGCGGGTATCCCACCACTGCCGATTCATTCACTTTCGGATGTTGGTTAATGGCGTCCTCAACTTCGGCTGTACCGATGCGATGACCTGATACATTGATTACATCATCAATGCGGCCGATGATGCGATAGTATCCTTCTTCGTCCCGTTTTGCACCGTCGCCGGTCAAGTATAAACCTTTAAAAACAGAGAAGTAGGTTTCATAGCATCGCTTATGATCTCCGTAAGTGGTTCTGATCATACCCGGCCATGGAAACTTTATACAAAGGATACCTTCAACGCCGTTTCCTTTCAGCTCATTTCCTTCCTGGTCCACTAAAATTGGCTGAACACCAGGGAGAGGCAATGTTGCCAGAGAAGGTTTAGTGGGAATTAACCCTGCAAGCGGGGTAATCATAATGCCCCCTGTTTCGGTTTGCCACCAAGTATCAACAATGGGACAACGGCCTTTTCCTACCACGTCGTGATACCATCTCCAGGCTTCTTCATTAATTGGTTCTCCGACAGTACCCAATACCTTAATCGAACTGAGATCGTGTTTTGTCGCCCATTCATCACCCATTGCAACCAATGCACGGATAGCTGTTGGGGCAGTATAAAACTGGGTTACCTTGTATTTATCCACAACCTCCCAGAATCTTCCCGCGTCAGGCCAGGTGGGAACACCTTCAAACATTACCGAAACAGCTCCGGTCAGCAGCGGTCCGTATACAATATAAGTATGTCCGGTCACCCAGCCAATATCTGCCGTGCACCAAAAAATGTCTCCGTCACTGTACTGGAAAACGTTCTTAAAGGTATATTCGGCATAAACCATATAACCTCCGATTGTATGCAGAACACCTTTAGGTTTTCCCGTTGAACCTGAAGTATAGAGGATAAACAGCGTATCTTCGGCATCCATCACTTCAGCCTTATTCTCCGTACTAACGCCTTTGATCAGATCGTGCCACCAGATATCATGTTTATCATTGAATTGAACATCTTCACCGGTGTGTTTTAAAACGATGGTGTTTTTGACTGTGGGGCAGGTTTTAAGTGCTTCATCAACAACGGATTTAAGCGGGATACTTTTAGCTCCGCGATAGGCACCGTCTGAGGTAATTACAACATTTGACGAAGCATCGATGATCCTGTCAGCCAGGGAAGTCGCAGAGAAACCAGCAAAAATAATCGAATGTATCGCTCCAATTCTGGCACATGCGAGCATGGCAATGGGAAGTTCCGGTACCATGGGTAAATAAATGGCCACCCTGTCACCTTTTTTAACACCAATCTTCAGCAATGCATTGGCAAATTGTTTGACCTTATCGAATAATTCACCATAGGTCAGCCTGACTTCCTTTTCCTTCGGATCATTGGGTTCCCAGATGATGGCAACCTGATCTTTCCGCATGAACATATTCCGTTCGAAAATATTTTCGGTAATGTTCAGTTTTCCATTGATAAACCATTTTACATCAGGAGCATCTTTACCTTCAAACCGCCAATCAAGGACTTTATCCCATTTTTTATGCCAGTAATGGCTTTCAGCAATATTTCCCCAGAATCCCTCGGGATCGGCAACACTCTCTTTATACTTCTGCAAGTATTCTGCAAGACTTGTTATTTTATTTGTCATAAATCTGATTTTATTTTATTGTTAAACTTTGTTTATGCTCCGCTTTAAAAATAAGATCCTTAAGCACCTTTAATTTTTACCAAATGATAATACCATATTCTGTTGCAATTGTTTGTAAAACGCTCTTACAGTAACAGTTGCCTGCACAGTAAAAGTATATATCGTTCAGGGATCACCCGGAATTTTCAATAGGTTTCAGGAGTTTGAGATGAATTACGGTATACATCATTTATACTAATGCCTTTCCCAGAAAACTCTCTGGCTGCTAATTAAGCATATGAATTTTTTGAACCTGTTTCAGCAATTTAAATTGAAAAACAAAGATATATTTTATG
>CAYUAV010000701.1:0-2336 GCA_964442665.1 uncultured Bacteroidales bacterium | reverse complement strand
GTACAGCCCCTAAGTGTATTAAATGAATCAGAGTTAAAAGAGAAAATTATAGGCAGATTAGAGATTAAAAATGATGATCAAATTATTATTGAAGACAATTATGCTGAAGAATTTTTACTGAAGAATATGAATAAAAATTATCTGAGTAAATTTATTAAAAATGCTGTTTTCTAATTTTATTATTGGCGTGAACTTATGTATAAAAAACTACTCAAGGTGATACCGGGCTCGCTCTTGACATTTATATGAAGAAAATTAAATCCATATTATTTCCGGTGCTTTTGGATATATTTTAGACCGTTTTTTCCTTGAAGGTTCAAGTTGATCGCTGATGAAAAAAAGTCTTTACATTTAACAAAATATTTCATAAATAAAACCGACAAAATGATTGTAATTGGCTAAGCAATTTTCAGCAAGCCAGATCAGCTCTTTGACAATGATTGCGGATGATGCTAACTGTCTGTTCAGCCCTGCAAAAGCATGGATGACTCTTCCGGAGGACCTTTCCGATGACTGTAAACAAAAAACTGATGGAACGGCGCTCAATTCGACATCGTGAAAATCATGTTTCGACGGCATGAAGAGACAAAACGGTATAATGCAGTAATATACCGGAAGGTCGATGGAACATAACGATATTTCGATGTAATATTATGATTACTGATAATACAAAACGATATTATGGTGGAATATACTTTTTATCTTAAACTTCATATCGATGACCCGGTGGAACGAACAAACAGCCCGGAGGACCATTCCGGTTGATCGGTGGAACCAAAAAATCCTTCGGTGGACCATTTTAACGAACCATTTCCGCAATAATGATGAAAAACCTATGTACATGGATAATCCAGGCATCCTTTTACAGGCGGTTGGGGCAATGTTCTCAGAGATGAGCAATGGTGGAGATAGTCAATCGTTAAAAAAAAGGAGATTACTATGGCTGTACAGGTAAATGCAATGGTGCAGGACGCAAATGTGCTTCTGAACGTGATTCAGAAATATGCCGCGCAACTGGCGGAATTTGGTGTGACGCCGGAAGAGATCAACGATATGCAGGCGCTGGTGCCTGTGTTGATCGATGCCGATGCGGCGCATAAGGAGCTGGGCAACAAATTGCGAGAGAAGACCGGGGCCCAAAACACCCTGATCAAATCTGCGGGTGAGGCGATTCGTAAGATTCGCAATGCGGCGAATGTGGTCTATCTGAACGATCCCCAAATCCTGAAGGATTTTCACATCGGAATCAATATTCCTCATTCAGTGGCGGGCTTGGTCACCGAATTGAACTACATCCACGAAGTGGCTAACCGCCGATTGACAGAGTTGGCGACCCGTGGAATCAAAGAGGCCGATTTGACTGCTTTAACGGAAGTTTCGCCCCAGCTGCAGGCAATCGACAGCGAGCAGGAAACCATCAAGCGGGAAAAGGTAGCTGCTATGGCTGCCCATGATGTTGCCCTGAAAGCGCTCCGGCGCAGCGCTGCCAAATTCCGTAAAATTGCCAAACTCTGTTTTTCCGGTTCACCGGAAATCCTGAATGAATTCAAAAAATTGTCGGTATAAATAGTCGCTGGTCGATATAGCAAATGATAACCAACCCTTAGTCCCCTCCTTACAAAAGAGGGGATCAAGGAGTGGTTCTTTGAATCCCGACGATGGTTATATGGGACACAAAGAATAAGTAAATAAAAAAAATGTATCGCCCGGTTGCATTTGTGCTTTCAGTCCTTTAACATGATATATACAAACCAGGGAGGAACACATATGAAAGAAAAAATATTAACGACCGCCGCAGGAATCCCGGTCCCGGATAACCAGACTTCTTTGACAGCGGGAGAGCGGGGGCCGACATTAATGCAGGATCATTACCTGCTTGAAAAACTGGCCCATTTCAATCGTGAACGGATTGCCGAACGAGTTGTGCATGCCAAAGCCGCCGGCGCCCATGGAACTTTGACTGTTACGCAGGATATTACCCGCTATAGCAAAGCAAAGATATTTTCCAAGGTGGGTAAAAAAACCGAAGTATTCGGTCGATTTTCCACAGTCGCAGGTGAGAAAGGATCCGCCGATACGGTCCGGGATGTCCGTGGATTTGCCCTGAAATTCTATACGGAAGAAGGAAACTGGGATATGGTCGGAAATAATACACCGGTTTTCTTTATCCGGGACGCGATTAAATTCCCTGACTTTATCCATACCCAGAAACGTGATCCCAGGACAAACCTCAGGAACGAGACCGCCTGGTGGGATTTCTGGTCAAATGTCCCGGAAGCATTGCACCAGGTGACGATTCTCTTCTCCGATCGAGGTATTCCTAAAGGGATTCCATT
>CAYUAV010000700.1:0-2337 GCA_964442665.1 uncultured Bacteroidales bacterium | reverse complement strand
GACTACTACTGGTTCTGGACGCCCGAGGGCTGGACCTGGAGCGAGACGAAGCAGAAGTTTATTCTGGAAGATAAGCAACGGCATCCGGTGCAGCTTAACCAACTGGAACATATGGTTATCACCTATTCTATGGCTAAGAACTAATTCAGGATCATTAGTCAATATTTACTCAAAAATCTCGAAAGTTTTCTCGGGATTTTTTATTCAGTCGTCATAGCATTAAAGAAATAGATTTAAGTGGACCCGGGAGTTAGTTTCTTTATACAGGTAACCTGTTTTATGCTATTTACCAGCTTTTTCACTAATATCCCGAACCGGAACGATTATTTTGTTCCGATAAATTTCATGTTGGTTATACATCCTTCATTTCAGTCAACCTGGCAAGATTAAATCCGGCAGGGTATGATGTAAGGCTAATTTCTTTATCTCTTCATCAATAACAACAACTTTATAAACTTCTGTTTTTCCGGTCTCATTCACTACTAAAGATACTATAATCCTGAAGTTAAATCACCAGGTTCTATTACCTGATCTTCCACATTCTTTTGAAATTTTTTAACGAAATTACCCATACTATTAAAAACATGAATTTCATAAGAAATTTCCGGGGATATTGAAGGATATATATTAAAACTGTTCTTCTAATCCGCACTGGTTAAGGCAACAGAATTAATGACCGGATCAACCGGCTCCTGCAATTCATATACACCCATATCAAAAATGCCGTTAAATATTCCGGGATTTCCTGAAAGATCCAATACCGTCGGTTCGTCATGATACAAATTATTGCCCTCATCTATACAAATAGAGCCTTTTTGCAACGACCAGTCTCCTGAGAAAATATATTCTATTCTTTTTGAAGAGCTAACATAACCAAAACTATCAACAGGATTCGCAAACATGATATCCTTATTATCATCTGACAATTGGATAGTAGTATGATTAAAGTCTCCATCATTGCGAGAAATAACAAAAAACAAAGTTCGGTAACTCATCATGACAGAAGGGGTATGGTTTCTAAACTTCAAATCTTATTAATCCCTTCTCAATCATAATGCCGGGGTTTGGGGCTGCGCCCTGTGAATCATCCATATTTCAACATATTTGCTTTATTTTTTTTCAATGGGAATCTTACCCTGAAATAATCCCCGGAAACTGAATAAAATAGCTGTAATGTGAACATATTTCCCGGGATATGGTGCAGACATTCTGTATACTATTTTGTATATTAGATATGATTAATTGCTCATTAAATCGAAAAAATTATGAAAATAGTAAAGACATTCATGGCACTTGGCCTGATCTTATGTACAAAAGGAATCTTTGGCCAGGACTTGCCTCCCATGTACCAGCCTATGTTAAATGAGATTATAACTTTTTTTGAAACGATCCGCGGCTCGAATTCCATTACCCAGGGCAAGAATACCCTGAGTGTTGTTAACGAGAATAAAATTGCGCTTCGAATTGAGCACAAAGGATCGGTAAAAAATCTCACTTTTGAAAAAGTACCGGATGAGGAGAATAATTGGAACTGGATAGCCTCAAACGAACTGACTACCGATATGGTAAACAAATATGAAGATGATCTAACCAAAATATTAAAGTCGATGCACAAGCTGGCCGAAAAGAGATCGAAGGAGTAGTTTTCTAATCATTTCCGCATGAATTACAACTCCTTATAGCAACTATTTTCGGAATATTCAGCCAATTGATGTTTCCACGGAAGGGGTGAATTTACTTTCGGAAGATATTTTTATCCGAATCCCTGTAAGGATGAGATTTTTATAGATTTAAAAGATGACCGGATATACGTTATAGAACTAACAGGTATAACGGAAAATAAAATTTTTCATGAGAAACAGGGCAAACCAAGGATAAAAGTCGATAAAAGGATCTCCTTACTGAAGTCTCTTACTATTATTTTCAAACCCAAACAAATCTGGGGTTTCACCATCAGGTTTCGTCATTAATAAACAACTAACTTTTGGTTTTGTATCCCTAAATATTCTGAGCGGACCATTATTAAATACATACCTTTTTCAATTGCATCAAGAGACAGGATTTCTTTTTTGGCATAACCCGGTAATTTCTTTTCAAGCATTATTTTACCGGTAAGACTAATTATCTCAATAGATACAGTACGATCCGGAAGATTATATAATGTACAGTAATCAGTTGCCGGATTAGGAGAGATACGGAATATATTACTGCAATCGACATAGGAATCACTGATAACCGAGAATTGATATGATAAACCATAACCATATGAAAATAGTGGAGAATAAGGGGTATCGCCATAGTTAATTGGTATCTGACTCATTGCTTCAGGCCAGGTAT
>CAYUAV010000699.1:0-2345 GCA_964442665.1 uncultured Bacteroidales bacterium | reverse complement strand
ATTTAGACTATAAATTGAATGAGGTTATTGTTGAAAGTAAGGGGCTTGACTTGGTGACAATGGGTAGGGGTGAGGCCCTGAATGCTACTGTTATCCTAATCTCATGCTGAGGAAATTTGCTGACACTTTGGCCGATAACTATGCCTACATCAATTCAACCTATGCCGATTCCATGATCAGTATTGGGGTAGCCACCCTCGATGCCTACGATCAGTATGGGTATCCCTACTACACAGAGGGGAAAAAACATACATCTGCTGATACTCTTACTTCTCATCCGTTTAAGTTTACCGGTTCTCTTCCTTCACCGCTTTATATGAGTTTCTTTTATCAAGCCGGCGGTAAAGGCGACTTACCTGAGGGTATAGTAACTAACGATCCTGGTTTTCCGGGGAGAGATACGCTTATCGTTGAGATCTATTCACACGATACAGTATGGGTAACCGTATTTAAAACACTCGATAATACAACGCCGCATCAATTCAAACAAGCCATCATACAGATCCCTGACACACTTGTGAAAGACGGATTTCAGTTCCGTTTCAGGAATTATGTTTCGCTTCCTGACTATCCACAGGGAACTGACCTGGGTAAATTTGGCAATGCCGATCAGTGGCACATCGACTATATTCAACTCAGGCAGGCAACCAATCCGCAGGTAATGGAAAACCTGAACGATATAATGGTTGTTGAACCACTCCTTCCTTCGTTTGTAGAATATACCGCAGTCCCGTGGCACCACTTTTCATTAGCACAAAGTGCCCAGAGTAATGAAAGACGGACTATTCCCTTTTCTTTCAGAACATACTACCCCGATAGTATAAATACAATAAATAGTATCAACCGTATCTATGAAACTTATGATCTTAATTCAGGTGATCTTTTACGAGCGCGTGAACGCCATAATCCTGAACCTCCTTTTGCTTATAGACATTATGAAGATAGCATCTCATCAGATTTTTTATACAATGAAAATGATACTATCGGACGATTTGAAATAATAACTTATATCGAAACAACCGCAGGTGAAAGTCAGCGAAAAGTTAATGATACACTTAAAAGAACCGAAACGTATTACGACCATTATGCCTACGACGATGGCACGGCAGAATTTGGTTTTGGAATCGAGGGTGAACAACAGGAACATGCCAGGATAGCCCTCCGTTTTCGTACATTTCGTCACAGCTCGAATCCTGATTCGCTGAGAGCTGTTCTTATTTATTTTTGTAAATCAGTTGATTCCGTTTCTGCTAATGCACAATATGAAATATCGATCCGTAAAAATGATGGCGCTGAGCCTGCAGATGATACACTTTATACTTCTGATATTTTTACGCCCGATTATAGTGCACATTTAAATGAGTTTACCCGGATTGAGATCAATCCGCCATTACTAATTGCCGATACTTTTTTTGTCGTAATCGAACAAATCAACGGTTATCTGAATATAGGTTACGATATCAATAATAATAGTCGGAATAACCTTTATGTATACACGAATAATGAATGGACAAATCCTTATTCCATACCGGGAGGATCACTAATGATCCGGCCATCGTTCGGAAATTATTCCCTGCCGACACAGATAGCAGATAATGAAATACAGGAAGATTTTATTCTGTATCCAAATCCGGTAACCGATCGGTTGAATTTTTCCATCGTATCTGATGACCAGGGCCAATATGCAATACGAATATTCAATTTAGCGGGTGTAATGCTTTACAATACGATTACCCGGGAAAACGCAATTGCTGTGGATCAGTTAAACAGGGGCATTTATTTTATCGAAATTATGGATCTCGATACAAATAAACGGTATACATCAAAATTCATAAAACAATAGTTCATTGGATACGCTTGACTCAAAAGATCAGAATAATAACAGTGAACTTTATGAACATCACAGATTTATAGTCGATAAGCGACAGGATCTTTTGCGTATCGATAAATACCTTTTGCATAAAATTGAAAAAGTATCGCGAACTAAAATTCAGGCCGCAGCCGAAGCAAGCTGCATTCTGGTAAACGACGTACCTGTCAAATCAAGTTATAAAGTAAAACCCGAAGATGTTATATCGGTTGTTCTTCCGCAGCCTCCTCATGAATTCGAACTTATTCCTGAGAACATTCCCATAAACATTGTTTATGAAGATGATGATGTGATCGTGGTTAACAAAGCAGCCGGAATGGTTGTCCATCCGGGTCATGGAAACTATACAGGAACTCTGGTGAATGCTCTGGCCTATCATCTTCAGCATGTAGCCATTTTTAAAAAAGACGACGAAAGACCCGGTTTAGTGCACCGGATCGACAAAGATACATCGGGTTTGCTCGTAATCGCAAAA
>CAYUAV010000698.1:0-2346 GCA_964442665.1 uncultured Bacteroidales bacterium | reverse complement strand
GTTTAATCTGTTCCTCACGCGATTTGCGCATATTTTCTTTTAGTGCAATTAAAGTTTTTCCGAAAGTATCATTCTTACCCTGAAGGTTTAAGTCAATATCAAATTTTAGTTTCAGCAGGCTTTCTACGAATGTTTTCTTTTCCTTAAGGGAGTTTCCAATACGATTTATGTTTACGTTAAGTTGCGATATTTCGTGCGGTACGTCGGTTAAAAGTGTACCGCTGGGTATCTTTCCTTTTGATATATCGTAGCTATATTCAAATGTATCGTGCAAGGGTTTGCTGAACCGAGAATAAAAAGCTATAAATTGAATGATATACAGTATCGAAAGAATTACTATTAACATGATACTTCCAAGAATCAGCCATGTGATCCTGGATTTTTGAATCGATCCGGATTTGGCAATAAGTCTGTTAAAGGCATCGTGCACCCGATTCATACTGGTTTCCATCATGGAGTAATATGCATTATCGCTTCTGCCAGTAAGCCTGTCGAAGGCATTCTGAACATTGCCGAGACTTTCTTTATAGGCTTCAACCTGTTGTCCGATGTCTGCTAACAGATATGAATAAGTCTCCGACTCGGAGAGAGCCGGAATGTATTGTAATTCATCCAGCATGTACAGAATTTCATTATATTTTGCTTTATTAGGGTTAGCCAGGTATTCTGATTGCATACTGATCAGTCTAAGTGATATATCGGATATTTCAGGCAATTCAATTCCCCGGAGCAAATTGAGCAAATTCCCGGAATTAGTGATGAATGAGGCTATTCTGCCTGTATTCCTGTTGCCAAGCTCTCTGAATGCAAGGGTAGTTTGCCTGAATATCGTCTGGTAATTGTCGATGGCTTGCATAAGACTATCATATAAACTGCTTTCAACATTCCTTGCACTTGTTTTTTCACTCTGCATTAACAAGCCCAGCGAATCTCTGATAGTAATCACTGTATTCCGGAATTTTTCCGTAAAATCATTTTCTCCTTCACGATACAGACGGTCGCCATTTTTCGTATTTTGTATGAAATTTTTATAAGTGATATGATTTGCAGTGACCTGGGAGTTCAAATTCTTAAGTATCTGTGAAACACTATGATTCTCCCGGATACGATTAGTAGCAAAAAGCAGGATACAACAAACCAACCCGGCATATATAATAAAGATAGCGACCTGAAAGATGAACCGGTATTTTATGTGTGTTCGTTTGAATTTCATAATTGCCAAATATTAGCTTTTATAATAAGCATGACCCTTTTTCTGGAATTTTACGGAATACGAGCCAAGAATTGTTTCATGCATGCCCAGTAACAGGCAACCGTTATCATAAAGATTCCGGTGGAACAAATCGAATACTTTGCTCTGAAGACTATAGTTAAAATAAATTATAACATTTCGGCAAAGTATAATATCAAATTTAACATAGAGTGTATTCCCTTCTTTTACCAGATCGTGTTTTTTGTAAATAGGTTTCTCACGAAGAAAATCGTTCATTCTGATTGCATCAGATGCTTTATCAACACTAAAATATTTGTCGTAGGGAACATCATAATATTCTTCATAGTTGTAAGGATTTTCCTTGATAACTTTATCAAAATTGTCAAGGTATCCAATATTAAACCTGTACTTGTAATCTCCTTTCTGCGCCTGTTCAATTACATCGGAATTCAGATCGGTAGCGTATATCTTGGATTTTTCGAGGAGTCCCATCTCATTCAGTATAATCATCATCGAATAAACTTCCTGCCCGGTTGAACAGCCGGCATGCCAGATATTGATTACCGAGTTGTTTTTAAATTTGGGAAGTATTGCATAACGTAAGGCATGCCATACCGGAGGATCGCGAAAAAGCTCGGTTGTATTTACGGTAACTTCCTTAACAATCTTTTCAACAAAACCGTGGTCATTCTTAATTTTATTAATTAATGCATTAAGAGTAAGTCTGTTATCAGACAGAATCTTCGTTAACCTTCTTTTGAGTGATTTTTCAGAATATTCACTGAAGTCATATTTTGAAGAAGTCTTTAGGGCATATATAAATAATTGAAAATCCTGGTCCGTTACCGTCATAAAAATCAAGTTAAAACTGACTTCCGTTCAACATATGGGTCTTTATATACTAAATCTATTAAATCTTCGTGAATATTTAAAACAAATATTTAAATAATTGAATACTCACAACTCAAATATACCCATTTTCACAGCAATATCTGAAGTACAGTTATGAACGATTTTTTTCACGGATTAATCGGAAGATTTAATCATTTTTTGTGAATGATTTTCCGGTCCCTTTTACATTGTCCCTTCCGGCTCCAAATTTCATACGAATCCAGCGGGGGAAGATAATAGTG
>CAYUAV010000697.1:0-2356 GCA_964442665.1 uncultured Bacteroidales bacterium | reverse complement strand
TTGACATTGTCAGCCAGATTTACATAAGGGAAATTATAGTACATGATGAACAGGGTATGGATTTGTATTTTAATGTTAATAATCATTATGGGGGGTGTGCGCCGTTGAGATTTGATAAAGTCATAATTATACCTTTATATTTAATATGGAAAAAAGACATGAAGGGAAAAGTTTATGAGAAATAAAATTGAATTATATTTACACGAACAAAGACAAATAAAAAACGAATCTGTTACATCAATATTTATTGAATAAATTACGTAAGGATATTCGGAGTGGTACCGGTATGAATATCGCGCGATTCTTGTTCTTCCTTAAGAAAACAACAATGTTATTTGTGGTTGGTTGTGTTGCTCTTTTAATAGTGTTAAATTCCTGTGGTACTTTCGACCTGGGGAAAGAAAAATCAACCAGTAAACACCCTGGGATAATGCTTCCATATAACCGGTTGATTAAACCAGCCGGAAGGATGATTGTTATGGGAGATTCGACAAAGGAATGCCATGCCCTGCATGCAATGTTATCTCCGGATAAAAACTGGCTGGCTGTATTGGAAAGATACAGTATCATCTTTATAAATACTGAACACAACGAAATTACCTATGTATTTCCCGTGGATTCGGTGAAAGCATTACGAAATGCAATGAACACCTTTTCCGGGATAAGCTGGTATCGCTCGCGAAATACCGATTATCTGTTCTTCAGTGCATCCTTAAAATCCGAGAAATCGTTTGTCGTAGAACTCACTTGGGACGGAATAAAAGCAACCCTCGTAAAAATATTCGAATACGAACCAGAGCCTCCTGCGAAGATAGCCCTTCCTAACGAAATCATCACCCGTAATGAATCGGGGCACGGATTCCTCTACGTTGTTCTCAATGGAAATAACCGGGTATTGAAACAGGATATTCAAACAGGTGACACCGTTTGGACGGCGCAAACCGGTGTCGCTCCATACGGTTTAACGATCGCCCGTGATAAATTGTACATTTCAAACTGGGCGGGTCGAATCCCTGAAACCGGCGAACGTGATGTGGCAGGCGTACCTTGGGGGGAGGCCCGCATCGACTCATCGACCGGTGCATGCAAAGAAGGAAGTGTGAGTATTTTTGATCCCGGGAGTGGAAAACGCCTGAAAGAAATCGTGACCGGTCTACATCCAAATGCCATTATTTCAAGCCCAGATGAAAACCATGTTTACCTAACCAATTCCAACAGTGATATGGTAAGCGTCATCGATTCAAAAACAGATACTATTTCAGAAACCATCAATGTGCGGTTAGAGCGCACGATTAATCCCTATTTTGGAGATTCCCCTAATGGACTTGCCGTATCCTCCGATGGTACAACACTGTATGTGGCAAACGGTATGGACAATGCTTTAGCGGTTATTACTCTTGGAAAAAAGGCCTGTACTACCTCAACAACTGATCGCAGTCAGATATCAGGATTTATTCCCACTGCCGCGTACCCATCATCCATCACCATTCTGAACGACTCTTTTTTGTATGTCACCAACCTGGAATCCTTAGGAGCAACCAGACCCTTTGCTTTTATTAAAAACCATGCGCCGGTTTTCAATTCTCATCATCAGCTCGCTTCGATTTCGGTGATTAATATACCCGATGAAGAAACACTTGAAGAGTATACTAAAAGTGTTATCGCAGCTAATCAAATAAAACGTTTGCAGTCACTGAAACTCCTGCCGCGGGAGGGTATCGCTCCACAACCTGTGCCGGAACGTATCGGCGAACCTTCGGTCTTCAAACATGTTTTATACATCATTAAAGAAAATCGCACCTACGATCAGGTGCTTGGTGATGTTATTGAGGGAAACGGCGACAGTACTTTGTGTACATTCGGAAAAAAAGTGACTCCGAATCTTCACCGACTGGTAAAACGCTTCGGACTCATGGACAATTTTTTTGTATCCGGTAAATGCTCAGCGGAAGGACACAGTTGGACTGACGCATCTATCGTCACCGATTATATCGAAAAAAATGTACGGGCATGGTTTCGAAGTTATCCACATGTTCTGAATGATGCTCTGGTCTATGCGCCTACGGGTTTTCTTTGGGATAACGCCCGCAAACACGGATTGAGTGTGAGGATATACGGTGAAGCCGCAAAGCCGGTTTTTGCCGATACATTAACATGGAGTAATATCTATTCTGCATTTCTTCGCGGAGATGAATTCCAATTTACTAATAAAACCACACTCAATACTGTCGAGCGGCTCTTAGCACCTACGTTTCCTGGGTACGACGGGCATAAAATACCGGATGTCCTTCGAGCAGCCAGTTTTATTAGTGAATTACGGCATTATGAATCGGTGAGCGGCGATTCATAATGCCGT
>CAYUAV010000696.1:0-2362 GCA_964442665.1 uncultured Bacteroidales bacterium | reverse complement strand
GAAGGGAAAGCCGGGTTTAACCTCGAATTTCTTCCATCGGTCTATTTTGAGAAATCGTACCTCATGGACAGTACCAGCGGAATATTCCCGCTTTACCCCGGGGAACCGATGGAACTTCTACAAAACGGAACCACCGAACCCTTACCTTTTGCAGAAGGCAGGTCGCTGATTCTGGCACCTGAGGATCCGGAACGGCACATTACCATCACATCGGGAAAAGGTGATCTTATGCTCTTCGACGGCCGGAATAAGGCCCAGAACGGATGGTTTGTAGTACGTTCCCTGCTTCCTGCAGGAAAATCAGGCGAGGTGATTACCTGGCACCTGACAGCCAATACCATTCCCGGTTGGATCAGAAAACCTGTGATCGGACATTCACAGGTTGGATATCATCCCACGCAGGAAAAAATTGCTGTAATCGAACTCGACCGGAATGATCATCCTTCGCCAAAAGCCTTTCTTCTGAAAGTTTCCGGCGAGGGTGATTATACTTACGTCTATACGGGCAAGGTAAAGAAATGGGGCAATTACCTGCGGTATATATACTATACTTTTGATTTTTCACCAATGAACGAGGAGGGTCTGTATGTTATCGAATACGATCATATCCGCACAAAACCCTTCCGGATTTCCAGCGATGTGTATAAAAACACCTGGCAGCCCACGCTCGATGTATTTTTCCCGGTGCAGATGGACCATATGTTTGTGAATGAAGCCTACCGGGTATGGCACGGGACTGCCCATCTCGACGATGCACTGCAGGCACCCGTAAATCACAATCACTTCGATCTGTATGCTCAGGGTCCGACTACTGATACACGCTATAAGCCGGGTGAACATATTCCGGGTCTGAATATCGGGGGATGGTTCGACGCAGGCGATTTTGACATCCGGACACCTTCACAGTACCTTACTGTATTAAGTCTGATATATACCTGGGAAACTTTCCGTCCCGAAAGGGATGAAACAACTGTCGACCAGCAGAACCGGTATGTAGATATCCACCACCCCGACGGAAAACCGGATATGCTGCAGCAGATCGAACATGGTATACTGGGTCTCATTGCCCAGTACAGGGCAACAGGCCATGCTATTAACGGGATTATCGTGCCTCATCTTTCGCAATATACCCACCTGGGCGATGCGGTTACTATGACCGATAACCTTATTTATAATCCGGCCCTCGACAGCCTGGAAACGGACTGCACTACCAGTGGTACCTTCGACGATCGCTGGGCCTTTACCTCGGAATCGACACCGCTGAATTACGGTTCGTCGGCAGCACTGGCTGCCGGAAGCCGTGTTTTGCGGGGATATAACGACAAACTGGCCGACGAATGTCTTGCCACGGCAATAAAAGTATGGGATAAGGAGCATAGCTGTGAGCCGGTCCTCTTCCGCCACGGAAATACCACCGGGGGCAATACGGAAGATGAAGAGCTACGGTGTGCAGTGGAATTACTGCTGGCCACCGGCGATCAGAAATATGCAACAAGGATAGAAGAATTATGGGCGACAATTGAAACCCGATTTAACTGGAATGCCGGATTGGCAATTCGCGCTGTTCCTTTTTTGGATGGAGCGTATAAAGATAAACTTAAAGCTCTTGCTGTTTCATATCGTGATACCATAGACCACAATACCGGTCAGAACCCTTATCATGTACCTGTTTCAACAAGAGGCTGGGCCGGAAACGGATGGGTAGTGTATTACGGCATAACCAATTACTGGCTGCATAAAATTTTCCCCGATATCATCGGGAGGGAATATGTGCTGCGGAGTCTGAATTACATTTATGGCTGCCACCCCGGTTCCGATATCTCCTTTGTATCGGCTGTAGGTGCGCATTCCAAAAAAATAGCCTATGGGAATAACCGGGCCGATTTTTCCTTTATCGCCGGCGGTGTGGTACCCGGTGTTTTGATACTTCCTCCCGATTTTCCGGAAAATAAAGAAGACTGGCCTTTCCTTTGGGGCGAGAACGAATATGTTATCGGCATGGGAGCAGCTTATATATTTTTGGTAAACGCGGCCATAGAGGTACTGGGTGAAGGAGACTAAGTGCTGCCTGCCGGATCGCTTTAGATGGAGTCAGTAAGGTGAAGTTTGACATATTCGCATGATTCAGGGATCACAGTGTGTTTTACGATAGGGTTTGATCTGGTAATAACAAAACGATAAACTCTGATCCCTTGTTAGAAACTTTCCCTTTTCGAATAAAAATATGTACTCAGGGTGTTAAGAAATTATTCATGGATAAATTCAGAATATATTGCCGCAATTCGTGAAAATTTTCCGGAAAATTAGCTTAATGTAATCAACCCTTTAGTGGTGTAATAAACTTATTTGCATCTTTTTTTCA
>CAYUAV010000695.1:0-2365 GCA_964442665.1 uncultured Bacteroidales bacterium | reverse complement strand
CTCCGGAATCTGAGCTAAAACGGACTGTTACTGCTGTATCGGGGAAATTCAGCAATGAAAATCTTCATCTCACTCCTTTTATCCGATTTCTTGCCAGAAACCGTGGCATCCCAGTCGATGAATTAAAACAGATCCCGGGATCGGGTCTGAACGGCCGCCTGACTAAAGACGACCTGAATACCTATATCCTCTCGGGCAGACGTTATAAAAATGTACCTGTCGATAATCCGATACAATCAAACGGGAATCCGGATAACTCCCGGATATTTCCTGATTCATCCGATTATAAACCAGGCCCGGGAGAGGAAGTAATTGAGATGGATCGGACCCGCAAACTTATTGCCGAGCATATGGTACGTTCAAAAAGAACGTCGCCGCATGTTACTTCAATGGTAGAGATCGATGTAACGCAGCTTGTGCAATGGAGGGAGCAATATAAGCAACAATTTCTGACAAAGTATGGAATAAAACTTACTTATACTCCGGTTATCGTTGAAGCTTCAGTTAAGGCTCTGAAAGATTTTCCCGATATTAACATCTCTGTTGCGGGGAATAACATAATCAGGAAGCACTATTATAATATCGGCGTTGCAACAGCCTTACCTAATGGTAATCTGATTGTTCCCGTAATCAGGGATGCGGATAAAAGTAATTTTGTCAGCATTGCCCGCCAATTGGCTGATCTGGCTAATCGTGCACGTAACGGAAAGTTATTACCTGCTGAGATTAAAGGCGGTACTTTTACCATTACAAATATGGGTCAGTATGAAAATATTTCAGGGACACCCATAATTAACCAACCCGAAGTGGCTATACTGGCTGTGGGAGCAATAAAGAAAAAACCTGCCGTTGTTAAAATAAATTCTGAACTGAGCATAGGAATTCGCGATATTCTGGTGTTGTCATTAACATATGATCACAGGGTGGTCGACGGAGCCCTTGGGGGCTCGTTTGTCAGGGCTATTGGAAGTTATCTTGAAAATGATTTACCCAGAATCTGAAGGGATACACAACAAATTTCTAGAAGAGTCGGAAAGAAATTGTTGATTTACAGGTCAAAATAAAACCATAACCATTCTAACTTTTTTTTAAATTTGTTACAAACCAACCTTTTCGTTTCATGTTAAAGACTCACATACTTGCTGTTTCAATTCTTACTATCGTAATATTTTTTCCTAATCAAACTTACACTCAGGAAAAAGTTGATCCAAAAGACTGGTTTGTTGAAGCCGAATCCTATTTCCTGTTTGAGGAATATAAGGATGCTCTTCCCCTTTATCAGAGGATTCTGAGAGTTGATCCTGATAATTACAATGTTATTTATAAAATTGGTATTTGTTACCTGAACGATCTGTACCAGAAAGAAAAATCGATTTCCTATCTCGAAAAAGCTGCCCAAAATATAAATTACAATTTCAAACTGAATAATTTTAAAGAAAGGCAGGCTCCCCCTGAAGCTATGTATTATTTAGGGAAGGCATATCATATTAATAACAGATTTAATGAGGCCATTGAATGTTATAAACGATTTCTGAATACTGCCGATCCCGCCCAATTTGACCTGGAGGTCGTCAATGAAGATATTGAAGCCTGTCAACTGGCAAAGAAAATTTATAATAATCCGGTTTATTTCTCTGCAAAAAACCTTGGAAGTACTATAAATTCACGATACGAAGATATCAACCCTGTTCTTTCAGGCGATGGCAAAATACTGGCTTTTACACGCCGGTTACCCTTTTACGACGGGGTATTTGTTTCCGTTAAAGATGAGAATGGAGGCTGGTCCGAGCCGGTTAACCTTACCGAGGATTTCGGATTGGACGGTAATTCATATACTACGGGTATTTCTTATTTTGGCGATGAAATTTTTGTTTACAGGAGCGATAATTACGACGGTAATATATATTCCAGCAAACGGATTAGTAACACATGGAGCCGGCTTGAAAAACTTAACGAGAATATTAATACCAAATACTGGGAATCGCATGCCTCGCCAACTCCTGATGGACAATATCTGATTTTTACATCGAACAGAGATGGAGGTTATGGCGGTCTCGATATTTATAAATCGAAACGCAGTACCGGTGGAAATTGGGGAGTGGCAGTCAACATGGGTCCGGTGGTCAACTCTCCATCAAATGAAGAAACTCCTTTTATCAGTAATGAAGGGTATACCTTGTTTTTTAGTTCGCAAGGTCACAATACCATGGGTGGTTACGATGTTTTTATAAGTAATTTGCAAAGCGATGGCAGATGGAGTAAACCGAATAATATGGGGTACCCTGTAAATACTTCCGATGACAATATTTTTTATTTTCCTGTTGGCGTAAATAATTTTGGTCTCTATTCACTTTATGATCCCGAT
>CAYUAV010000694.1:1862-2368 GCA_964442665.1 uncultured Bacteroidales bacterium | reverse complement strand
CGTGACGGGAAATGGTGCCGAACTGGCCCAGGCAGTGCTTTTCCTTACGGGTATTCAGCATTACGGTGAAACCCCCGGGGGTATGGCAACCGTACCGGGGTATGTCAAACAAATGATGAGAGAAATTCCCGTTTCATGGGATGAAACCCGTTTTATTGATGCCTACCCGGGCAAATACGTAATACTGGCGCGAAGAACCGGTAAAACCTGGTTTATTGCGGGAATAAATGCAGAGAAAAATGAAAAACAATTTCATGTTGCATTACCTGTTAAAGGTTCCGGAACTGCAGTTCTTATTACTGAAGGGGATTCTCTGCGGTCGTTCCGCAGGGAAGAACTTTCACTTCAGGATAAAGATGAACTTAACCTGAATGTGAAAGCGAACGGAGGATTTGTCATTAAAATTAACGAAAAATAACTTACTCAATACTTGTAGATCCTGCATGTTTCGACAATAAGCCAAATAGGCGGAGCAATAAATTTTATTCATAAGCATAAAAGAAATT
>CAYUAV010000694.1:0-1852 GCA_964442665.1 uncultured Bacteroidales bacterium | reverse complement strand
AACGGTCTTCATGATTTAAACAAATCAGGTTATTACAGCTAACGAATATTCTTTCAGGAGGATATAAAAATGAAACCCCGGCAGTTATACCGGGGTTTGATAGTTATTATGAAAGCACATGCTTATTCTACGACAAACTGTCTACATGTTTGGCCAGGCTCGATTTCAGGTTCGAAGCCTTATTTTTGTGAATAACATTCTTCTTGGCAAGTTTATCAAGCATCGAAACAACTTTCGGGTAAAGTTCGGTTGCAGCGGCTTTTTCAGTTGTATTCCTCAATTCTTTAATTGCATTCCGGGCAGTTTTAGTATAGTATTTATTCTGAAGCCTTTTTGTTTCAGTTTGCCGGGTTCTCTTTATCGCCGATTGATGATTTGCCATTCTTACGTTTTTACTTAAAGTAATTCGTTTCTGTAAATGAGGCGACAAAATTAATCAAAATTTTGAATTCGAAAAATATTACTCTAATTAATCACTATGAACAGACGTAACCTGTTAAAACTGCTTTCCTGCCTTTTACAGAATTCTTCTTTTGCTATCTTTGAAGGGTACCCTTAATTCGCTATGATCACATGATGCAGCAGATAAATGACTTTCTTCTTTCCATCGACCGTTATATCGGAGGTTCTCCGGCTTTTGTATTTCTTCTCCTCGGGGCCGGAGTTTTTTTCACGTTTTACCTTAAATTTCCCCAGATCCGTTACTTCGGGCATGCTTTAAAGGTTTTAACCGGACGTTTCGATAAACCGGAAGACAAAGGCGACACATCCCATTTTCAGGCACTTTCAACCGCTCTGTCAGGTACGATAGGTACCGGAAATATTGCCGGAGTGGCGCTGGCTATTTTCCTTGGGGGGCCAGCTGCTCTTTTCTGGATGCTCGTTACTGCACTCCTGGGAATGACATTGAAATTTGTTGAAGTATTACTCTCTCACAAATATCGTGAAACCGATGAACAGGGGCGTATTGCCGGAGGGCCCATGTATTACATGAAAAGCAGGCTGAATATAAAATTATCCAGTGGAAAGATTTTAAAGACAGGATATTTACTGGGGGGAATATTCGCTGTATCTACAATATTTTGCTCCTTCGGAACCGGGAGTCTGCCCCAGATAAACAGTATTTCCAATGTTCTTTTCTCGACTTTCGGCATTAAACAGATACTTTCCGGGGGTATTCTGGCAGTATTGTTGGGACTGGTTATTATAGGAGGAATAAAACGCATTGCAAAAGTTACTGCCAGGCTTGTACCGGTTATGGCCATTGTATACTTCATAGGAGCCCTGGCAGTGCTGATTACCAATCACCAGAATATACTACCATCCATAGGATCCATCTTCACAAATGTTTTTACCGGTACGGCAGCAATGGGGGGGTTTCTTGGCGCCAGTATAAAATTTGCCATTCAAAAGGGAGTAAACCGCGGTCTCTTTTCCAATGAGGCCGGTCAGGGATCGGCGCCGATAGCCCACGCATCAGCGCGTGCTCACGAACCGGTTTCGGAGGGAATGGTGGCCATCCTGGGGCCTTTTATCGATACGGTAATTATTTGTATGCTTACCGGCCTTACTATTCTATCATCGGGGGTGTGGAAGGAAAAACATGAAAACCAGTTTCAGCCTGCCGATACTATTGTTCTGGAAGGTAAATACAATGATAAGAATCTGACCGATAAGCAAGCCCTTTATATCTTTCTGAAAGAGGATACGGTAAACCATATAAAAAAATATACCGGCCAGATACAGGTGGTTGACGGACGCCCTGAAGGCAATATAACCATACTTAATTCCAGATCGGTGGCAGAAGATGTACTTGTGTTAGCGAACAACAAAATGCCCTATACGGGAGTTC
>CAYUAV010000693.1:0-2373 GCA_964442665.1 uncultured Bacteroidales bacterium | reverse complement strand
TTATGGTGAATTATTCGATAAGGTAAAACAGTTTGCCAACGGTTTATTGAAAATCGGTGTTAAAAAAGGCGACAGGGTTGCTATCTACCTGCCCATGGTACCGGAGCTTGTTATAGCCATGCTGGCTTGTGCCCGGATTGGAGCAATTCATTCAATAATATTTGCGGGTTTCTCGGCAACTGCATTGGCTGACAGAATAATCGATGCTTCTTCGAATGTTGTTATTACCTCTGACGGAGGTTATCGCGGAGCCAAAAGTATTCCGTTAAAAGCCATTGTTGACGAAGCATTACAAAACTGCCCTACTATTAAAAATACAATCATTCTGAAACGAACCGGTGATACTATAAATATGGTAAAGGGCCGTGATATCTGGTGGGAAGATCTTATTAAAGGTGTGAATTCCGATAACAAAGCTGAGGTTATGGATTCGGAGGATACACTTTTTATTCTTTACACTTCAGGGTCGACCGGTAAACCAAAGGGCGTTTTACACACCATTGCAGGATATATGGTATTTGCAGAATATACATTTAAAAATGTATTCCAGTACAACGATGGTGATATATTCTGGTGCACCGCCGATATAGGTTGGGTTACAGGTCATTCATATATTGTATATGGCCCCTTACTGACGGGTGCTACATCGGTTATGTTTGAAGGAGTACCTACCTGGCCCGATGCAGGAAGATTCTGGGAAATTGTCGATAAATATAAAGTAACGCAATTTTATACAGCGCCTACAGCTATCAGGGCTTTAGTCGCCATGGGCGATGAGTGGGTAACCAAGCACGACTTAAGTTCGATTAAGGTATTAGGAACCGTGGGTGAGCCTATTAATGAAGAAGCCTGGCGCTGGTATCACGATATTGTAGGGAAAGGACGTTGTCCTATAGTAGACACCTGGTGGCAAACTGAAACCGGAGGAATAATGATAACTCCCCTCGCCGGTATTACTCCCACCAAACCTTCGCTGGCCACCCTTCCCCTGCCGGGTGTTCAGCCCATATTGGTCGATCATGAAGGAAACGAACTGAAAGGAAACGGTGTAGAAGGGATACTGTGTATTAAATTCCCATGGCCGGGAATGATCCGTACTACCTACGGCGATCATAAGCGTTGCTTTGAAACATATTTCTCCGTATTCAAAGGCTTATACCTTACAGGTGACGGCGCAAAACGCGATGAAGAAGGATACTACCGGATTATTGGACGAATTGACGATGTTATTAATGTCTCGGGTCATAGAATTGGAACTGCCGAAGTTGAAGACGCTATCAATCAGCATCCGAAAGTCAATGAATCAGCTGTTGTTGGATATCCGCATCCCATTAAAGGATCAGGAATATATGCTTATGTTATATGCGATGAACTTTCTGACGAAGAAATGAAAACAATAGAGGGCGAGATCAGGGATACTGTAACCAAGTATATCGGACCCATTGCTAAGCCTGATCTGATACAGATTGTCAGCGGATTACCAAAAACACGTTCAGGGAAAATTATGCGCCGGATTCTTCGTAAGATTGGCGAAGGCGATGCCACGAACTTAGGTGATGTTTCCACACTGCTCGATCCGGGCATTGTCGAAGAAATCATTAATGGTGCCAAAGTTGAAGTAAAACGGTAAAAATTTCATGTATTCATAATTGAAGTAATAAATGTTAACTATAAAAAGTAAAGAAAATGGAAAACAAATTAGCTAATCCCGCACCTCTCGGTTTAATGGGATTTGGAATGACTACTGTTCTGTTAAACATTCATAATGCCGGATTTTTTCCGCTTGGATCAATGATTCTTGCAATGGGAATTTTTTATGGTGGTATTGCCCAGATTATTGCAGGTATATTGGAATTTAAAAAAGGAAATACTTTTGGCACAACAGCCTTCACATCTTATGGTTTATTTTGGTTAACATTGGTTTTTCTTATTGTTCTTCCAAAGATCGGATGGAATGACGCTACACCTCCGGGCTTCGTAGGTTGGTATCTTTTTATGTGGGGAATATTTACTTTCTTCATGTGGATCGGCACATTTGGTAATAACCGGGCACTGCAAACTGTCTTTTTGACTTTGTGGATCCTTTTCTTCCTGTTGGCCATACGTGACTGGTTTGGTCTGGAATTGATTGGTAAAATAGCTGGTTTTGAAGGCATTATATGTGGATTTTCAGCCATTTATCTAGCTATGGCCGAGGTGATAAATGAAACTCAGGGCAAAACTATTCTGCCTATTGGAGAAAGATGATATATATCATCTTTCTTCAATAGGTATCAAAAATCACTCTTCCGTCCAGCAGAGTGATTTTTGTTTTGGTAAAGTTACATATGATAATAATCGTATTATAGAATATTTTATATGTCTATATTGTAT
>CAYUAV010000692.1:0-2375 GCA_964442665.1 uncultured Bacteroidales bacterium | reverse complement strand
ATCGTCCTGAAATATCAATCTTCCATCTACCCAGATCTCATTAATTCCGTCACCATTCGGAATTTCACCTGTGAAAGAATTTTTGACCATTCTTTGAGTCACATTATACCAAACACCATTATTAAAAAAGATTGTATCAAAATTATATTCCTCTGTCGACCATGGAAGGCTTTCTTGAGTTCTATCATAATAATAAGCGATCATTTTTCCAGCCCGCTTGAACATAGGAGCTGCATAAAAACCCTCACTGTCTGCGGGAGGCACATTTATTGCTGGGAAAGCTCTTATACCTGATAATTTTCCACCTGCTGTGGAATTCCATTCATTTCCAAATTTTATATTGTAGCTCAAGTAAATCTCATTATAACCCGTTTGCTCCTCATCGTAATATGCATTCATTTGAAAACCTTGATATCTTTCTCCACCCATATGTAATGCTTTTAAGACTTTTGTCTCCTGCCCATTAATAGTGTCAAATGCAATAGAAATACCAGGATGATTATAATAATTGTACACGTTAAAATCATTCCGCGTTTCAGTTTCGGTATATTCCCCTAAATCATTGTTTTCAAAATCCCACGAATTATAGATGGTAAATTCAGATTTATCTTGTTTCGATATGACTGAATCGGGTAGGTCATTTAATGTATTGACTCTGTTTGTTTTACTTATTTTTACGTCATTCGAAGTATTCCCGAAATGATTGATCGTTTTTGATTGCGCAATAAACCGCTGGTTAATACTGGGATAACCACCATACGTATTGCCTGGCGCCGATAAAGCAAGGAATAATACAACTGGAAGGATTACAGGATATAAGCTGATGGAATATTTGATTTGAGACATATGCAAAAAATAAACTAATAATGGCCTTTATAAAGATAGCCGCAAAGATAAGACATTATTTATATATCAGGTATATTTAGCGTCTGTCAATCTGAGATAAATTTATCTTTATGTTACAGTTGATTATTTCGTTTTGTTGTTTACTTCATCAGCATCTTTTGCTGAAAAATTTATTGAATTTTTAATAATATAAAGGGGCCGGTTTTTCGATTCATCATAAATACGTCCGATATATTCTCCTATAATTCCAAGTATTATCAGTGTAATTCCATTGAAAATCAACGTTATACTGATACTGGACGCCCATCCTTTTATAGTATTTTTCAATACAATGGCTTCATACAGAACATAAATCAGGTAAAGAAAACCTGCAAGAGAAAACAGGATACCAAGGGTTGTGGCAATTTTCAGGGGTTTATAAGAAAATGATACAATCGCATCAGTAGCGAACCGGATCATTTTTCTGAGGGTATACTTGGTCGTTCCTGCAAACCTTTCTTCCCTGACATATTCAACAGCTGCTTGTGAAAATCCCGTCCAGCTGACAAGACCCCGGATGAAGCGGTTTCTTTCATGAATATCTTTCATTACATTACAGACTTTTCTGTCAATAAGCCTGAAATCACCTACATCCAGTGGAATATGAAACGGTGTCATTGCACTTATGAACCGGTAGAATATGGCAGCAGTAAGTTTCTTAAAAAGGGTTTCTCCTTTTCTTTTACTTCTTTTTCCGTAGACCACTTCAAATCCTTCTCTCCATTTCTCGATCATTAATGGTATTATTTCGGGCGGATCCTGGAGGTCGGCATCAATAACGACCACAGCTTCACCTTCTGCTTTATCCATACCTGCACTGATGGCAATCTGATGGCCAAAGTTTCTGGAGAAATTGATCAGTTTGATATTTTTATCTGTTTTACAAATTTCTTCGATAATTCCGGGAGTTCTGTCCTTACATCCATCGTTGACAAAAATGATTTCATAGGATTCATTATGCTTATCCATTACCAGCTTAAGTCTCTGATAAGATTCAGTAATCACTTCCTCTTCATTGAATACGGGAACTACTATTGATATGGTTTTCATTACGAATGATTTTAATTAAAACGAATATATAGTTAAAGTACTAAATATACAATGCATTACACTAATGATATCCTTATAAATTCCTGAAATAGTGATACTTCCTTGAATATAAAATGTTTATAAAATACCTACTGATATTTAATGATGTGCTATACGTGACATATAATTAAAGATTAACCTGTTGTGGGATTTAAATTATCAAACTGATTCACCCAAAGTTATATTTCGCCGATGCATACAATCCTCTGCTTTATAGTTCATTATATAGTCAACCATATATGGGTTAAATTCTATTATAAAAACTACATCTACATGAATAACTACTAATTGAATTAGCGAGTAAAGGAATTCATAATTAAAAATAATTATATTAGTATCGAATATTGTATCTAGCAGATCCGGTTATGAATACTCTATCATAAGGTGTTTTAATTGAAGAA
>CAYUAV010000691.1:0-2381 GCA_964442665.1 uncultured Bacteroidales bacterium | reverse complement strand
CATTACAGCAATTTCAGCTGTCGGCCAGGCAAAATTGAAATCGCCTCCCAGATTTTTACTGTTCATCACACAATAAGCCCCACCATATGATTTACGAAGAATAATTGTTATTTTCGGTACAGTGGCATCGGCGTAAGCATATAGCAATTTTGCTCCGTGTCTGATAATTCCATTATGCTCCTGATCGATTCCGGGAAGGAAACCGGGAACATCTTCAAGCGTTAGAATAGGTATATTAAAACAATTGCAGAACCGAACAAATCTTGCTCCCTTAACCGAGGAATTGATATCCAGCACACCGGCAAGGGCCTTTGGCTGGTTCGCCAGAATCCCAATGGTTTTACCCATCAGCCGGCCAAAACCAACTACAATATTTTGAGCAAAATTTTCTGCAACTTCAAAAAACGATTCTTTATCTATTAAAAGCCGGATTACATCTTTAACATCATAAGGTTTATTGGTGTCGTCAGGTACTATTTCCCTCAGACGAGGTTCCTCGGCAATACTCCTGTCTATGGCTTCGACTATAGGAGGATTTTCAAAATTGTTCGACGGTAAATAGGAAAGTAGTTTCTTAACCCCGAGGATCGTATTTTCCTCGTCTTCATAAACGAACTGAGCGACACCACTTTTTTTTATATGTACGTTTGCACCTCCCAAATCGTCGAAACTGACATCTTCGTTTAAAACTTCTTTTACGACATTAGGGCCCGTTACGAACATATAGCTGGTATTGTTTGTCATAAAAATAAAATCGGTTATAGAAGGCGAATATACAGCACCCCCTGCTGCAGGCCCCATAATTACTGATATTTGCGGTATTACTCCCGATGACATAACATTACGTCTGAAAATACCGGCATAGCCTGCCAGACTCGCAACTCCTTCCTGAATGCGGGCACCTCCCGAATCGATAATTCCAATAATTGGAGCTCCCATTTTGAGTGCCATATCCTGAATTTTCATGATCTTGGTAGCATGAACTGTTCCCAGCGAACCTCCCATTACCGTAAAATCCTGGGCATAAACAAAAGCATTTCGGCCACTGATTCTGCCATGGCCAATGATAACTCCATCGCCATATGCATCGATCATTTTCCCGAAGCTGGAATCGGTAAATGCTGTTCTTGAATAACCATCAATTTCATTAAATGTTTCCGGATCAAATAATAAATCGATCCTTTCCCTGGCTGATAACTTTCCTTTTGCATGCTGTTTCGAGGTTGCGAAATCGCGATGGTGTTTTTCAAGATTTTCACGCCTTTCCAGGAATTTCTTGAATTGACTTCCGTTTACATCCATAAGAAATATGTTTTCTGTGAATTGAAGTTCAGTTAATTTTAATGAAAGATGTAAGTAAGAGGATATCGATTTTCGTGTTGAAAAAGGTAAACGTATTCACCCGACGGCTGTTAGTCCCGCTGTCAGAACAACTATATGCACATCCGTCATATATACTCATTCCTTCCGATTTGTGTATTCGCCGGTATCATTGGTTATAAGCTGTTCCGCAAGTTTTGCCCGCAGTCGAATACAAACAAGCCGGGTGCAAAATTAACAATAAAAGAGTAAGAATATCAATAGTTAACTTTAATCATTTTGTGTTTGAAGAGCTTACTAAATGAATTCCAATCAGATAGGAATAATCTCTTTTGCAATTATTGAATATCCTGTACTGAAAATAAAGCAACACGGGCAATAAGGCATTTCATTAATCTTTCATAAGCCCTGTTTCAGGCATTAACATTATTAAGCTACCGGTATAGAATCATGTATTCTTTAAGTATTTTGTTAAACAATTCCGTTTATAATTCAGATGGAAGAATTGGGATAATATTCCTACTTTGCACTGAAATTGCAAAATCGTATGTCTCGAAAAAAAGGAAAACGCAAAAGCTTTATCAATGAAAAAGCCTTATCAAACAGTATACTTGGGGTTTTTACAAACGATCCGAAAAAAACATTCAATTATAAACAACTCTCAAAACAACTATTTATTAAGTCTTCCGAAGAGAAACAATTTGTTTCACAGCTTCTGAATACACTAAAGAATGACGGTTTCCTTGAAGAAATCCAACCCGGAAAGTACAAATTAAAATCGGCCGGTGGTTATATCATCGGCAAACTTGAAATAAGCGCCGGTGGCTATGGCTTTGTTGCCACGGATTCGTTTGATGAAGACGTTTTTGTTTCACAAAAAAACCTGCATCATGCACTTAACGGTGATATTGTTAAAGTTTACCTGTTTGCCCGTAAGAAAAAACTGAACCCTGAGGGTGAGGTAGTACAAATTATTGAACGTGCCCGTGATACATTTGTAGGTATTCTTGAAATCCTCGACCGATATGCCTTTTGCATTGCGGAAAGCCGGCAGATGCCCT
>CAYUAV010000690.1:0-2384 GCA_964442665.1 uncultured Bacteroidales bacterium | reverse complement strand
GCCGATCGGATCGTCGCGCCCACCCAGATCGGCGCCATCCGGATCGCCCAGTTCTCATGATTCACATTATCTGTCTGCTTAACCGACTGACAGGAAGTGCCAACCATTATATAAATAACTACACTTCTAAGAATGAGCTTCATTTTTTAAAAAATTATCGAATGATACAATATTACCTGAAATGTGCCGGTTTGAAGGTTGACAAATTATCGATTTACCGGTGATAAACTGTTTAAGGGTAATTACAAGCATGATTTCAAACCATACTTACATCAGGGATTGGAAGTATTACGGCGAGTGAAAATCTACCGGGATTTGGATAGATTGTATATCCTACTGCTGTACTAAAAAATTTACGTAAGTACTATAGATATCGTAAGAATTATATAGTATAAATCAAATTCCATTTTTGAAATATCAACTGCTGCCGGGTTGGAATTATTTTTACCGGGAATAGAAAGAAATTTAATAGCATTATTTGCTGATCACAGATACAATTTTCACTCCATCGTCGGTTATCAGCCTTAACAAATAGATTCCGGGAGTAAGATGATCATTCGATAATTTAAAGATATGAGTACCCTGAGCGAAGGAACCTTCGGCAAGGGAAGCAATCCATACTCCGCCGGCACTGAAAATTTCGAGCTTTGCAGAAGATGGTTTTGTTATGCTAAGTTCAATATTCAGAGTGCTGCCGAAAGGATTGGGATATACATTAATTGTCGCGGAGGGGTTATTATATAACTTTGTCACGGTCATTCCCGGCTCAATATATCCGCTTTTAACCAGATCGATACAATCGATTCTTCCGTATTCCTGTCCTCCCGGTTTGGATCTGATTTTAATTATATCTCCCGAGGTAAGAGGAACATTGATAATAGTTTTGTACACATACTCATTAGTGCTTCCGGACGCAACATTTCCGTTCCAGATGGCAAGCGTATCGTTATTTACATAGAACTGGTAAACAGCTTCTCCGTTTACATAGTCAAGATACCTTACAATGGCCCTGTAATATGATTCCTCTCCCGCAAAAGTAGTAACCGCGGTTGCGAATGAGGATATTGTCGGCCGGATAACTTTACCGTTCGAAGCACCGGATATCCTTTCGAAAATATAATCGGTCAGGATCATATCTTCGGCCTCAATACGGGTACTGTCAGTATTCAATTCCATTTTCGGAACGAAGTTGGCTGTCACGGATTTATCCGCATCCATAACCAGGTGAGTTGTATCTTCGGTTCCCGATAGATCACCATTCCAGGAATCAAACCGATAATCTGAACCATCCCAGGCAATCAGGGTTACTTCCTGATCGGTTTCATATGTACCTCCGGGAGGAGAAAGCCATACGCCGCCCTCTCCGGTTGTATTTACAGAAAGAGAATATACGGCATCAGGCGAAAGTGTTTCAAAGGGTCCGAGATCCGGAGCTGTTCCTGTATAGCTATAACCTATATCGGTGCCGGCATCGATCAGATTACTGCCAACTATCAACCGGGAAAAAATATTCTGTGGCAGGCTCCCGTCGGGTAATCTTGCATCTTTTGCAATTTCCGGATCGAGCGACAGAAAATCATCAGGGCCGGCTGTAATACCCTGCCAGCTATTGGTAAGCATGGTACAATTTGTAAACCTGTCGGACGAACCTCCGTCAAATGAAATATTGTTAGTTAGTATATTTGGCCCGGCTGTTTCATAGTAAAAATTAAAATTCCGGCCGATATTTTCCCAGCCTACAGAATTGTATAGGGTAATTTTACCGGTATTATTATTCTGATGGTATCCGTATTTTCTATTGCCAAAAGCAACACAATTTTTCACCAGGTGATTCCCCGGTACAAAATTACCTCCGACTTTAAAACCGTTACCATCACCTCCGCTGGCACTCTCATTGGGCAGGTAGCCATTTCGAAATGCCCAGCAATTGTCAATGACAACCGAATCATCTGCTTCGTAAAGGTCCCAGCCATCGTCGGAATTGTTCCACGAACGGCAGCCATGAAATTCATTACCCGGCCCGATATCGAGCTTGGCAGCGAATCCGTCGGCATCTTCATGATCAGGGTCGACGTTATCATATGAATCGCAATTAATAATGATGTTATACGAACCTCCACCGCTGATCTGTAATCCGGTATCGTCATTTCCATAAAATGTACATTGTTCAACACGGTTATGAGCACCGTCGATAAAAAGGCCATTATCACCTGCATTACGAATAATCAGTCCTTTCAGGTACCAGTAGTCGGCCCTGAGATTGACTCCGCGATTACCAAAAGGTTGCGGATAAAAATCCAGAATAACGGTATCGCCCGGATAGGCAAAAAGATAACAGGGATTTCCGGGTGATCCGCTGAACGATGAACTTATCTGGATTGTTG
>CAYUAV010000689.1:0-2402 GCA_964442665.1 uncultured Bacteroidales bacterium | reverse complement strand
ACTGATTTCCTTATTTGTATGTCCGAGAGCCACTTGTCGTAAAACCTCCTTCTCACGTTCGCTTAATATACTGTTACCTGATTCCTGCTGAGAATCCTCATCGCAGGAGTTATAAATACAACGAAGTTTTTCGACCAGTGTTTCTTCAGGGTCAGAATAGAACAGGTTTTCATCGAAATATGAACTGATTGAAAAAGACAACGTATTGCCGGAGAGTGAAATCAGTTTGCTTTGGCGATAGTTCTTATATATTTTCTCAATAGTTACCCGTTTGGGATCCGAGATTAGTTCCGGTTCAAGGATCAGGACTAATTTTTCTTCCGGGCTTTTATGGTTCAGCAGATACATAATATCTACAATCTCAATTTCCGGTTCGGGTAAAACATGGTACAGATAATGCATAAGTCCTCTGGTTACAAGGGAATGCCGGATTGCAATAAATGTTTTAATCTTACTCATGCAAACCTCCCGAGAATTTCCTGTTCGATCATTTGTACTTTTGGAACCATCACTTTGTTTTCGATACGGGCATGGTCGTTCAGATCGCGTTCCAATCTGAATATTTCTGTTAGTAAAGAGTTTGATATCGTATGATCAATAGCAGGCGACAAATACTTGATGATAATATTTTTCAGGTCATATAGCTTTTCTTCAATGTCGCTGTGTTTTTGCGCATAAGCATCAATGGGATGATCGTGAACTAACTTTACATGTTCTTCTTTTATGGTATTTGAACCAAATGCCTCGCCTAATGAAAGAACATAAGGATAAATGTTATCTTCCTCGTCCTGAATATGTTCTACGAGTTCTCTTTTATATTCCAGGAAGAAACGTTCCAGCAATTGTAATTGCTTCTTTTGCGATTTAGCCGCTTTCCGGCTTAACTCCTTAATAAGAATTTCAATTTGCGGTACTTTGATTTCGAGGTAGTATTCATGCGATTTTTTTATATAATCGATAATGAGTGATAAAGGAAATTCAAGGAACTTTCCCTGGGGAAAATAATCATGATCGTGGAATGAGTTAACAATTGCCAGGAAAAAATCGCTGTTTATTCCTTTTTCATTACAAAGTTCGCTGACTGTTTTATCACCGAAACCCAGTTGAATATCGAATCGGTTCAGTATTGGTAAAAGCAGATAATTGTGATGAATAATATCAGCCATTTTTGTATTGGATCGGAATTGCATACTATTGTTTTTATCGATATTTTGAAAATTAATTTTTGCAAAAAGTGATTTAGTTACGAAGTTATTTGATATAACATTTAGTTACACCTTTTTCATACCAAATTCCCTTTTCTTATTAATATTCATTAACTTTAATAAGAAGGTGGAAAGGTTTTATATCCTGCCAATGCATATGAAATAATACTATGTATTTTCAGAATACTCGCATACTTATGTTATATCGGCTTTATTTAAAAAGTTATGCATTAGTTTTTGGCATGAGTAAAAATTTCCTGGCCAAAACACTTCGCAATATTCCAAAGTATCCGTTACTTTCATTAATAATATTCTATCCTTCAATCAGTCAGGCAAATAGTGTCGACGAATTTGTTTCGAAAGGTTTTACAATCAATTATGTTCTGGCTACAGCAGTCATCGTGGCAATTATAATATTTTTTCTTTTTCGTGAGCAAAAAATTAAACGGGAGTATAAAAGACTTGAACGTGAGCTTGGGAAACGAATAAATAAGATAAGCGAACAGGAAAAAGAAATTATAAAACAAAAACAGGAGTTAAATAAACAAATTAATCTCTCCGATCAGCAAAATGAGGTAATACATAAGCAAACCATTGAACTCGAAAAGAGCAGGCGCCATCTTGAAAAAACAGTCGAACTCAGAACGCGGGAATTAAAAGATGCCAAGGAAAAAGCTGAAGAATCGGACAGATTGAAAACCGCTTTCCTTGAAAATATTTCGCATGAAATCAGAACTCCGATGAATGCTATTCTGGGTTTTGCATCATTACTGTCGTTTAAGGATATCTCAGGAAAAGAGAAAGAAACATATATTGTCAGGATTAATAAAAATTGTCAGATACTGTTACATCTGATTGATGATATCCTCGACATGTCAACCATTCAGGCTGATCAGATGGTAATCGTTAAAAATAAGTCCCCGGTCGATCAGGTACTCCAGGAAATATTTAACGAAGTTGCCCATGAACATAAAGAACTGGAAATTGATTCCGTCGAGCTTGAATTTGTAAAAAATAAAGATGGTAAGAATTACATGGTTTATTCCGACCCGATTCGTTTTAAACAGGTATTGAAGAATCTTCTGGGGAATGCTACCAAATATACTGATAAAGGATATATCCGTTTTGGCTATGTCCCTCTATATGATTCTGATTACGATAGTGAACCTTCCATGCTCCAGTTTTATGTTGAGGATA
>CAYUAV010000688.1:0-2406 GCA_964442665.1 uncultured Bacteroidales bacterium | reverse complement strand
TAATCCTTACTAAAAGTCTCTTATTTGATTATTAACCTAAAAATTACTCAATTATGAAAGCAAAATTTTACATTTTAATTGCACTGTGTTTTATGCTCGCACGGGGTGTACTTTTCTCGCAGGAATCGGGGTACATACTTTTAAGTAAGTAATAACGACGTCGATTAGGGCTTTGTTCAGTTACTTCAGGATGAAGGTTATGATGTACAGCTGAAAGGAAGTGCTTATTCGCAATTGCTTACAGAACAAGCGCAGATTGATTCAGATGAAGGTGCTGCGTTGATTATTCTTAGCCGTAACTTGGCTACCAGCGATTTCAGTACAGAATCTTTCTCGGATGTGGGTGATCAATGGAACGGATTTGATATTCCGCTTATCTGTTTCAGCGCATGGCTGATGCGGAGTACCCGTTTACAGTGGTTCAATTCCACCCAGGTCGACTGTAATAATGATACGATAATTGTTACGGCCGACGGACTTACGAGTCCTATTTTCGAAAGTGTTGAAACGTCAGGTGCCATTTCAATTTATGATGATCCTGATGGTAAGCAGGGTTCGGACGGGGTGAACATTACTGCAAACGGCACAGGCAATGCCATAGTACTGGCCGAGAACGTGGAGGGAGAACAGGTTGCCATTGCCCTGTTTCAAAGCGGGCAAATATTCTATGAAGGAACAACCCAAACTCCTGCTAATGATCGTATATTCTTTGCTGCCGGCAAATCGGATTGCGGCGGTGCATCAGAACCCGATGCACTCTATAACCTAAATGAAACCGGGACTACAATGTTCCTTAATCTGGTTTCCCAGTATGTTCTGGAGATTGGTGCATCTGTAGAAGAGTCGATGGCCCACAGAGTTACACTATATCCGAATCCGGCAAATAATCAGCTAAGTATCGAAGGTGATATTGCTATTGACAGGATTGAGGTTTATGGTTTGGCTGGTAATCTGATTTCCACCCTCGAAGGTAAGTCAACAATTGATATTTCGGGTTTTGCACAAGGTATGTATATGGTTATAGTATACTCAGGAAACCAAGTATTATCTTCCAGTTTTATTAAGAAATAGCGAAACACGTTTAAATTGAAATAAAAGGGCTGCCTGAACAAGACAGCTTTTTTTTGCAGGTTATTTATTTTATTTTTCACTCCGCTTTTTGGTCAATTCATCTTCGATCCCTTTCATATACCTGTCGCTCAGTTTATAGAAATAGAGGAATAGTACGGAAAGGCCTGCTGCAATGGCCGGAATTACACTCATCATAAGTTTAATACCGGTCTGGGTTTCGGCCGAGATATGATTTGGCATATAACCAAAAGCGGCAAGAATATAGCCGGTTAAGGCAATACCCAGCGTACTGCCGAACTTCTGCGACATGGATATCGATGAAAATATCAATCCTGTGGCACGTCGTCCGGTCTTCCACTCCGAATAATCGACAATATCGCCGAACATGGCCAACATCAGCGGAATAGGCAACCCGGCAGCAACACCGACGACAATTTGAAGCATGAGCAGATAGTATATGTTTCCCGGCATTACCGTATAGTATAGCAAACTGGCAAATACCGAGACGATCATGAATAAGGTATAGGCGCGTTTCTTGCCCAGTGTTCTTGCTAGCCATGTAGCCATAAGCACGCCTAGGATATTTGAAGCTGTCCACACGGGGATCAGGATACCTGTCAGGGTTTGATAATCGAAGTGAACGATCTTTCCGAAAAATCGAATACTGGAATCTGCAATGTAATATTTGAGATAATACACCGCAGCTCCTTCGCGCAGCTGGTTGAAAATTACGGTAAAAATTGCTACAGCCACCATAATGAACCATTGCCGGTTCGATAACAGATCTTTCAGATCGTCTTTCAGCGCGGATTTTTTCTCATGCAGGGGTTTTACTCTTTCTTTAGTCCATGAAAAAGTGAGAAAGAAAAGAATGACAGCGATAACCGCAAAACAGGTTACACTCAGTTGCCAACCAAGCGAATCATTATCTCCGCCAAATAATTTTGCCAGTTTCAGTAAGGTAGCCTGAACCAGAATGCCTCCCGCAAATGCGAAGAAATACCGGTACGAGGCCAGGGAAGTACGTTCAACAGAATCGGATGTCATGACTCCGATGAGGGAAGAATACGGAACATTAATAGCCGTATAAACCATCATAAGAAGCGTATAGGTAACATAAGCATACACCAGTTTTCCGGTGGGCCCAAGATCGGGGGTAGTAAATGTGAGTACTCCGACAATGCCAAATGGTATGGCAATCCAGATCAGGTAAGGACGGAATTTGCCCCAGCGGGTCGATGTCCGGTCGGCAATTAATCCCATGATCGGATCATTGGCGGCATCCCAGAAACGGGTTATGAGGATCATGGTGCCTGCTGCTGCCGCCGGAATGCC
>CAYUAV010000687.1:316-2410 GCA_964442665.1 uncultured Bacteroidales bacterium | reverse complement strand
CATGGGATAGTAAACGGTATCATCGCCTTCGGTAATAACCGAATCAATACGCAGTGTAGCGATATAGCCATTCTCTTTTTCAAACAGAACAATACGGTCTGGATAAATGCAACGGTAATTCTGGGCCGAGACTGAAAATAAAAAATGCAGAGATAAAAGCAGGAGCAGGTAGTTAAATTTCATAACTATTGTGTTTTAAAAGAATAGTAATTGACAATAAGATGTAAAAATGAAAGAAAAGGATGCGTTATATTCTTTAAAAAAGTACTCCTAACTGCAGGTAGGCACTGGTTGTATGTGAAAGTTTCAAAAAAGAATCGCCAAATTTATCTTTGTAGATACCATCGCCTTTTTCAAGAACTATTTCAATTACTATATCGAAAAGTGAAAAGTCAATTTCAAAACCCGGACAAAGAAACAATGCATCCTGGAATTTAGAATAATTGAAATCGAAAGTTTCATATTTTATAAGTTCATCGCCCGATTTATCTTCCGATCTGAATTGCGCTTCCGTATCAACAAAATAGGAAAACGAATACCCGCCGCGGATATACGGCTGAATTTTGTGAATGCCTCTTAAGAAAAAGTATCGTAACGAGACCGGCATTTCCAATCCTTCCACATCAACATCGACCGAAGTAAATATATCTCCATGCTGTTCCTCCTTCAGATTGCCATACGAGAATTTAGTGAAAGCCGGGTCGAACACAAGCTGGAATTTATCTCCAAAAAACCCTGGCTGAATAGTGATTATGGCTCCCGCCTTAGCACATAAATCGGGCGAAAAGGTATAATAATCGCTTGTGGTAAATTGAGGCCTGACCGCATCACTAAGATACAGGCCGGAATAACCTATGGCGCCCTTTAATCCCGAACGGATGATAAGGGGACGTAAATCCGTTTCGGAATACAGCTGAGCTAAAATTGCAGTATGGATTAAAAAACCAAATCCTATAAAAGCCAAAATAGGCATATACCTTTGCAGGAAGTTCCCCTTCCGGTTTGTTTGCAGCATAATTTTATTTAGTTCGTGATTTACCAGATCCGTAAAAATAGAAAATGCATTTCAGTAATTACGAAAACATTTATCTATGTATATCTTTTACAATCAAAGGTTCAATTTTTTTTGATATAGGAATAAACAACATAACCTTTTATAAGGTTCAGTCATGTCTGGTTTTTGGAAATATACAATGCGAAGACCATACTGAAAGATTATCCCTTTATCACAGCCAGTGGTTGCAGTTCAACCATCACCTCAACCAGGTCGTCCTGGTTGCGCATGACCTCATCGATATTCTTATAGGCTCCCGGGGCCTCATCGAGATCTCTTTGCGTACGAATAGTATGAACAATCCCTTTGCTGTCGAGTTTTTCTATCTCCGATTTCAGGTCGAGTGTCCGTTGTGCCTGTTTCCGTCCCATGATGCGCCCGGCCCCGTGCGAGCAACTTGTATAGCTTTCCGCATTGCCTTTACCTCTCACAATATAACTTTTCGTACCTTGAGAACCGGGAATAATCCCGATCTCGCCTTCACGGGCGCTTGTGGCTCCCTTTCGGTGCACAAAAACATCCTTGCCGAAATGTTTTTCCGATGATGCGTAGTTATGGGCAATATTGATGAATTCCAGTTCGGTGAATTTTTTACCCACAACATCTGAAAATACAGATCCGATATTCGACATCATCAGTTTGCGGTTGGCAAAGGCAAAATCGACACAGTACTGCATTTCATTCAGATATTGCCGTGCTTCTCCGGTATTTGCCGGTAGAAAAGCAAGATTTACGGATCTGTCAATTCCTGTGTGCCATTGCTCGTTGAGCTTCCGGGCCAGTTTATTATAGTATTCCGCCACCGTATGTCCGATATTCCTGCTCCCGGAGTGTACCATGATCCAGATATGCCCGTCCGATCCTTTCTGAATTTCGATAAAATGGTTCCCCCCACCGAGTGTCCCGACCTGTTCACGGGCATTTTCAAATTCCTGTTCCACAATACCTCCTGCAATTATATTATCTGACGCAGGCATCCGGTCGATATCCTGTTTATGTTTATGATTCTAAAATCCCAACGGGATAAGTTTACGTATGCC
>CAYUAV010000687.1:0-306 GCA_964442665.1 uncultured Bacteroidales bacterium | reverse complement strand
GCTCATGATCTTTTTGAGGTTTTTGATATCCATTTCATCCAACGAAGTTTTCACAGCACACATTCCGCATCCAATATCGACGCCTACAGCATTTGGAACAACGGTATCAATAGCCGCCATCACTCCGCCTATGGGCATGCCAAATCCTTCGTGAGCATCGGGCATTAGCGCTATGTGGCGGAATGTAAATGGCAAATTGGCAATATTTTTCGCCTGCTGAAGGGCCCCTTCTTCAATCGTGTCAAGCCATAGTTTTATTGGAATACGTTCTGTATCGATAACCCTTCGCATACTTCTTTGTGTTAT
>CAYUAV010000686.1:0-2415 GCA_964442665.1 uncultured Bacteroidales bacterium | reverse complement strand
TTTCTGTGTTTTTATAGTAGTCAACTTCTTTAAATACATGACTAAGATCTATATCGATAACTTTGAACTCATGAAAACATGAGGTATCAGTTTTAATATTTTGCCAGATTTCTTTACTTTTTGTCCGCTTAACCAATTCCATATTTTGTTCTAAAGCTGGTATTGAATATTCTTCTCTGGTTTTTCTGAGGGAAGAAGCATCATAATCATACCTTTCATTCACAAAGATTATAGACCAAAAGAATATCAAATATCCAGCAAAAAACCATTTATCATAAAAACTGGCGTGATCATCCCAAAGTCGAAATTTTTCCTTTTTAATGATTTTTCCGATCATGCCAAATAGAAAACTAGCAAAGAGAAGTATCCAAAAAAGAGTGATTATTTTCATGATTAATTGTATTTAGCTTATTTTATAACTACTTAATAGCAACAAAAAAACTTTATTAATTGTGCACAACTCTCTTATTTCATCAATCCCGACACCCGGAAAAGCGCTGATATTACCCCAAAGCCGGGGCGATTGCAGTTTGTTTGAGTGGCTGCTATTCATACGTTTATTTTCATGCAAATTACAATTTCCTTTCACTTGAGGCAATAGTTTTTGGTTTTTTGTTGAGTGGTAAGTCACGCATCGAAGATGCGCGCCGGTATCGGTTATACCTGTTTCCACGCGCGCATTTTTAATGCGTGCGGAATCTACCTTACACGCCTCTGTAATGCGTGCGGAACCTATTCTTTTACCTTTATGAATAGCAATTTCCCGATCAGCTTTTTTGCCGTTCCATCAGGCCTGGAACCCAAACAGATCGGTTTTCCTGCTTTCCGGATCAGATTTTTTTATCATTAATTCATTAAAATCGATAACCGGATCGGCTTTATTCCCGGGCAGATCAGGATTTTTGCCGTTTTATCGGATCCGGAGCTTATCCGGATCAGTATTTTTACAGGCCGGATCGGGTTTGTCGCTTTCCGGATCAGCTGAAACCGTCAGACGGATCAACTTTATTGCAATCCGGATCGACTTTTTTTTCAAACGGATCAGGTTTCTTCTGTTCGGATCAGAATTTTATCGGGCCGTTTAAGGTTTTTACCTGAGCCTGATAAAAGCAGGTCGATTGAAGCAACCGGAGTGAAACGAAGCTCACGGAGGTAATCCGCTCAGATTGCTTCGTTTCACTCGCAATGACATGATGAATGGTTAGTTTGCAGAATATTTGTTATGGTTCATGCCTAAGCAGCAACTTCATTTTCACCATTTGTTTTATTTCTGTTCCTCACATTTTTTCTATGATAGAACTCGCTGCGATATCCCTTCAGCCTTTCCTCATTGTTCCAGAAAATATACTTGCCGCAGGCCCGTACTTCATCCACAGCTTCCTTAAGGTATGCATAGGCCCTGTTGCGCAGGTCGTATGCTTCGGAAGCGGTTTCGGTTTCGCTTTTGGCTCCGGCAAGCAACGCTGCCAGTTTATCCGATCTTTCAGCAGCCAGGTCGATCTGTGCCAGGTCGAAATTAATACCCTCCAGCGGGGCAGGGTTGGCTTTGCCCAGTACTGCGAGGTCGTTCAGATCCTGGATCAGGTCTTCGCGGCTGCTGCCTTCGGCTATTACAGCCACTTTTGCCAGCAGGGTATCATCATTGCGGTATGCATACCGGAAGGCATGTAAGAGCGAATCCCTGAGGGTAAAACCTTCGGGGGCATTCTGCAGCCATTCTTTTTCGGCTTCTTCGCGCGATTTGTAATCTTTGGCCCATTCCGACTGTGCCTCGCGGCATGCCCCGGCACGCTCGGGTATGCTTTCGGCAAGGGTCCAGTCGAGCCCGGCCCCGGTGAGTTTTTCCTTATCGTCCCCGGCCCATACGTACAGGTCTTCGCCTTCCTGTATGGCCACTTCAACCGGCATGTTCGGGGTGTTAACTTCTTCTTTCGGCAGCTCCAGTAAACTGGCTTTCAAATTTTCAAGATCATTTTTACTCATTGTGTAACAATTTTAAGTTTAACATATAGTTTAATTGCATGTAAGCCGATATTATTATCACGCGCGCATCTGTGATGCGTGCGGAATCTATCCTTGCTATTGATTCTGTAATGCGTGCGGGATCTGTTTAGCATATTCATTTTATCAAAATGACATCCAGTTGTCCCTTTCCGCCGGCATATGAAGCAGCCGACGAGTATTTATAATCCTCTTCATGATTAACAATTTCTTCCACTACAGGATTCTCATGAATATAATTCAGCTTTTGTTCAAGGATCTCCCTGTTTGATAGTTCAACGGGATGAAAATTATCTTTCCATATCTTATAATCCTTTCCCCGTTTGATTCTTCCTGATGCAAAAGCAAATTTTTTCAGCAGCCATACTTTTCTGCTTTCAGCCTGTTCTTTAATAGCCTTAATCAACATTTTCG
>CAYUAV010000685.1:0-2416 GCA_964442665.1 uncultured Bacteroidales bacterium | reverse complement strand
TTTTTGCTCTACTTTCACCTTTTGGAGTTTGATAAGATTTTCGATCTTGTTCTCAGTAACTGCAGACTTTTCATATCTTTTGCCCAGTCCCATAATTCCGGAAATATACTGAGGTTCTTTTTTAAACAGTAAATCACTGTTTTCAATTACCTCCCCAAAATATTTAAAGGCTTTTGCATCCAAATTATTCCCACCAGGAAAAGAAATTAATGACGCTGTTTCCATTAATATTCCGGCTTCAATATTATTATCCTGGGAATAGTTATATAGGTTCATAGAAGTCAACAGCGAATTTGTATCGTTAGCATAGAATTTTGCATGAAGCCTTTTTTCATATCGAATTTCGATATTTGGGAAATTTGCAAAGAATTCAACTTCTTCCCTGGGTAACGATTTTTGAATGTCTCCCTCGTTTTTTCCAAAGACTACAATGATTTCTAACCGGTCCTTTTCAAAGTGATTCCTTAAACAGTCTTTGTATCTAGGGTGGAGTTTAATATACGGAGATATAATCCACTATTCTTTCTTCGCTTCCCTGAAAATATTTTCTATGCATGTGTTTAGGTCAAAGCCTTGAATAAATTTTGCCATGGTAATTTGGTTGGATTGTTTTGAATATTATATTATTAAATTATAATTTATTTCTGACTTTCGCTATTAATAGGCAGATAATCAATTTATTTTAAAGGAATGATACTATTGTATTAGAGTTTTAATCTTTGCCGTACTTTCCGTTAGCTATATCCATTTAGTCATAGATTAGATCGGGAAATAATGTCGGCAGTACTTCTTTGATAAAAAACCGGTCCTTCATAACGGGCATATAATAAAGTGTCGAGGGAAAAAACAGGTTCCAGATCTACAATCCGAAATATGATACTTTCAATTATTTTCTAATGTTCCAGATAAAATTCCCTTTGTCCTGAAAATTTGTAGAGCAAATTATGAAAAAAGGTAAGCAATGAAAGAAAGATAATTTTTTTAACCAATCAAATATACGCTTCTGCTTATATTTTCAATAAACCTGCTTTAGTTCTAGTTGTTACCTTTATGGAGAACGAGAGATATCGGCTTTTTTATTTATTATATTTACAGATATAGTATGAAACTAGATTTTAATATAAACATTCTTAATAGTTTGCTTTCTCAGTATCCTGACAGAGCAAATAATGCTTTTATAAAATTCCCAAAACTAAATAAATGGATTGAGGAAGAAGATAAACCCACATTAAAACAGTTGGTTGATATCTCTAATTTTTTTAAGATACCATTCGGTTATTTCTTTTTAAATGAAATACCTGAAAAACTATATCCGATTCCTCATTATAGGACTATTGAAGATCAAATTTTTCAACCTTCCAGCGAATTAATGGATACCATATTTACCTTAAAACAACGACAGGAATGGGCCGAAGATCTATTAAAAGAGCTAAGAACTGATAAATTACCCTTTGCCGGAAGTATCACAACCAGTACACCCATTGAGACAGCGGTAAAGCAAGTAAATGCTATATTGGGTCTTCCTGTTAACTGGGCTGCACAAACGGGAAGCTGGACAGATGCTTTTCATACTTTAATCGAAAAAGCAGAACTGGCCGGAATTTTCGTTGTACTAAATGGAATTGTGAATCTCAATACCAAAAGGAAGTTGAACGTCGATGAATTTAGAGGTTTTGTATTATACAATGAATATGCTCCTTTCGTCTTCATCAATAATAATGATGCGATTTCCGCTAAGATTTTCACACTTATTCACGAGATTGCACATATCTTAATTGGTAAGAGTGCATCTTTTGATCTCAGACAACTTCAACCAGCGTCTGATGACACAGAAAAATATTGTAACCAGGTGAGTGCAGAATTTTTAGTGCCTGCGAAAAAACTTACTATATCAATTGAACAAACAGGTACTGATTACAAGGAATTAGCAAGAATATTTAAAGTCAGCCAGATTGTTATTGCAAGGAGGTTATTGGATTTAGATATGATAAAACGGAATGATTTTTTTGCTTTTTATAATGAATATATCAGTAAAGAGTTAAAATCCAAAGAGCAAAAAGGCGGTAACTTTTATAATACTGCTCCATACCGTATAAGCCGGAGATTTTTTCAGCTAATCTATAGCTCTGTCAAGCAAAATAAAATCCTTTATCGTGATGCTTTCAAACTTACCGGCCTCACACCGAAAACTTTCGATGAATATATAATAAAGAATCTTCGTTAAGCATGCCTCAAATTAACTATATAATTGACACAAATATTTTCATTGAGGCCTCCAGAAGATATTACCCTTTGGATTTTGCCAAACCATTTTGGGAGGGTCTGATCAAATTTGCACATGAAGGTGTTTTGTGCAGTATCGATAAAGTATTGAATGAAATTAAAAAAGGAAATGATCTTCTGAAAGTCTGGGCTG
>CAYUAV010000684.1:0-2416 GCA_964442665.1 uncultured Bacteroidales bacterium | reverse complement strand
CAAGAGGGGGAAAATAGGTAAACCCACCACTACAATTAATCTGTATACCGGAATACAGGAGCTTCCAAAGGAGATCGCTATGATGAATACCAGGGAGTGGAACAAAATTTATGCTGCTATTAATAGTGGGGTACCATTTACCTTAAATGAAGACAGCCTGAACAGGTCCACCGACTGGCAGAAAGAAGTATATAAAAGGGCTCCGATGAAAAATATCGATCTCAATACATCCGGAGGAACGGAAAATCTGACATACTCTTTTGGTGCCAACTATCTTACACTGAATGGTATGGTCGAAAATACCGGATACGATAAGCTATTGCTGAGTCTGAACTCAACGTATAAAGTTACAAAAAGGATCATGTTTGATGAGGTTATCCGTTTTGCTTGGGATAAAACGACAGGTCCCTCAGAGTGGCAGTATCAGAATGTGTATAACAATTTTACCACCATGCCGACCCTTCTGATGGACCCGTTCTTCACTCCGTACGACGCAAATGGCGATTGGACGGTTTCCAATTCCGGCGCCAGGAATCCATTCGTAGGTATCGATGAACGATCAGATCTGTATGCCAAAAATGCAGAGATTCATGGAAATTTTGGTCTGATAATAGATCTGATTAAAGGATTGACGTATACGACACGTATCAGCGGTACTTTGAATAATTACGAATACTGGCAATTCCAGCCAGAGTATTACTCATGGTCGGAGGATCAAAATCCACTTAGCAGACTTGATCAGAATTGGCGAAAAGATCATTCCTGGACCTTCCAGAATTATCTTACCTATAATACAACGCTTTTGGATAAGCATAATATTTCCGCCATTATCGGAATGGAAGCTTCCGACTGGTGGGATTACAATATGGTAGGCTACAGGCTGGATTACAGCAGTTCGAATCCCGACCTGCTTTACTTTGATAATGCTATGGATAACAGCACTGCCGGACAAATAGTCGGAGGTTCCGGAAAAGAAGCCACAAGCCAGGCCTATTTCGGAAGATTAAATTATGATTTCAACAATCTTCTGTTGGCACAGATCAATATACGTCGCGATGGCAATTCTAATTTCGGACCCGATAACCGATGGGGTACTTTCTGGTCGGGTTCTGCGGGATTTAAATTCAGTGAACTGGCAGTGGTAAAAAATCTGGGCTTTATAAGTTTCGGAAAAGTGAGGATTGGATACGGAGAAACAGGACAATGGCCTGTCACTACCTATTGGCCCTATAACTCATCAATCCTGAACACGAATATGATGAATTATGCATACGACGACGCTACTATACAATCCGGTTTAGGTCCGGTTCAGATACCCAACCCCGGTTTAAAATGGGAAACCGTAATAATGACCAACATCGGGCTCGATATGGCTTTTTTCCAGAACCAGCTCAAGCTTACCGTAGATTATTTCAATAAGATAAATGAGGATATGATCCAGGATCAACGGGTATCTGCCGTAGCAGGTACTTATACTGTGACTTCCGGCCAGAGTGCCGAGTTGGGAACCACCGGAATTACTTCTACCTATCCTATAGTAAACTATGGTTCAGTGAGTAACAAGGGTATTGAGACAACCATTGATTATGTAAAACAAATCGGCGATCTTAAAATTACTGCAGGTGTTAATTTTACCTTCCAGAAAAACGAAATTCTTAAACTGGCCACCGACTCAGTCATTGAGGCTGCATCAGTTCATGATGTATCCGGTATAACCATATCAAAAGTCGGACAGCCCATTGGTTGTTACAGAGGGTACCAGATCGACGGGCTCTTCAGAGAGGGTGACCCGATGGAATTTAACACGGATTCGGGGAGGTATGTTTTTGCGGATCAACCTTATTATATCCAAGAAGCAACCGGAGATACGATCTATGCCAGACCTACTGCTCAGCCAGGTGATGCCAAATGGGTTGATGTGAACGGAGACGGAAAATGGGATCAGTTTGATTATGTTTACATGGGTTCGTATATTCCAAAATTTGTATTCGGATTTAACTTTGGATTGGAATATAAAGGAATCGATTTATCCATGTTCTGGCAGGGTGTTGCCGGCAATAAAATCTTTAACGGTGTGAAACGATGGACGTATGATTGGCAGGTATTGTCCAATCACGCCGCAGAGTTTGCAGATCGTTACCATTTGCCTGTTGAATATAATGGGGTGGTTATCGATGAGGGAAATCTGGAATCGGATTTGCCCAATTTAGGACCTCAAAACTGGAATCGTCCGTCTACATTATACATCGAAGACGGATCCTATCTCCGGCTAAGGACATTAACAGTAGGATATACTTTACCCGGTAGCTGGACCAGCAAAGTCGGTGTTGAGAAGTTCCGAATCTATTTTATAGGAAAGAACCTTATAACATTTACCAAATATACAGGATATGACCCGGAAGTCAGCAGTACCAAT
>CAYUAV010000683.1:0-2419 GCA_964442665.1 uncultured Bacteroidales bacterium | reverse complement strand
TTCGTTAAACGATAAAGGAATGTTGATCAGCACTTCAGGATATAAGTGGATCGATTTATACAGTAGTATTCCTGATAAACAGTTAATGTCCGTGCAATTTTCCATCAATGAGGATTTAACCCTGGAAGGGAATTTATTACAGAATGCAGATACTTATACTGCCTTAAAACTTCGAAAGAAAATTAAAGGGCTCACGGAACTGGAGGAGTATAAGAAAGAATTGGAGAAGGATCAGACAGGCTTATTGGTATCAAACCTTGAAATTATAAATCTCGACAGTATTTATTCACCCTTAGCCGTAAAAGCTGATTTCATTTTGGAAGATAAAGTAACTGAAGGCGGAGATCATATTTATTTTGTTCCCATACTTTTTTCGAATCTGAAAGAAAATCCTTTTAAAAATGACGAGCGGAAATTTCCTGTCGATTTTAATTATCCCCTTCAGCTTAAGTATACATCAGTAATTACGTTGCCTGCCGGTTACGCTGCAGAGGAAATTCCGGAAGCTATGCATTTATTTTTACCTGACCAGGGAGGAAGGTTCCTGTATGAAGTAAAATCCATGGGAAATCAGTTGTTGGTCAATTACGATTTTTCGATTAATCAGACTATTTTTCCTTCGGAAAGCTATGCGGAAATAAAAAAATTCTTTGAGATGGTGGTATCAAAGCAGGCTGAACAGGTGGTGCTTAAAAAAGTATTTGATGGTTCTTTGCTTTTATAATTAGCATCTTAAAGGAAAGCTGATGCAGAGAAAGATATATTTAATTCTGCTGTTTGTTTTTTATACAATAGCAGGTATGGCTGCTGATTTGAAATATCCGGTTTCAGAAATTCCGGATTCGCTTCTGAAAAAAGCCAAATCGGTTATGCGTGAGAATATACTCGAATACAGCCTGATAAATCTTAAAAAAACCGAAACACATATTCTCATGGCAATTACCGTGATGGACAGAAATGGTGATGAACATGCTTCGGAGTTGTTTAATTATAACAATGAGTCGGCAATTACAAAAATAAACGCTACTGTGTTTGACAAAGATGGTAATGTAATTAAAAGAATTTCGCGCAGGGATTTTAAGGATATAAATTACGATACCTACGGCACCTTATACAGCGATTTTCGGGCCCTGTATATTCAGGGAGGTTCAACAGTATATCCATTTACTATCGAGTACGATGTAACTTATTTAGAAAACAATTCCTACAGCTTTCCACATTGGTTACCTGTTGAATATTACAATCAAAGCCTGCAGCACGGAAAATTAAGTGTATCGGTACCTGCCGATTATAAGATACAATACCGGGAACAATCAATACCCGTTAAAGTTAGTATTACAACCGGGTCAGATAGAAAAGTGTATGCCTGGGAACTGAGTAATATTAAGGCTGTCGGCTACGAACCTTTTGCTCCTCCGTTTTCCGAAAAATCTCCGAAAATTCTAATTAGTCCGACAGATTTTGCTTTTGGAAATTATACGGGCAATATGTCCACCTGGAATGAATATGGTAAGTTTTATAATGAATTAATGAAAGGTAGGGATGATATTTCAGATGAACTTAAAGTAAAAGTAAAGAACATGGTGGCGGGCATCGATGATCCTGTCGAAAAAGCCAGGATTTTATATAAATATCTGCAGGATAATACAAGATATGTAAGTATTCAGATTGGTATAGGAGGTATACAGACATTTCCTGCATCCACTGTTGAAAAATACGGATACGGCGATTGCAAAGCACTATCTAATTATATGAAGACCCTGCTCCATGTTGCTGATATCAAATCATACTATTCACTTGTGCGTGCAGGAAAAAATTATTTCAGTCTTGATACTGCTTTTGTTAACGATCCCTTTAATCATATTATACTATACTTACCTCTTGAGGAAAAAGGGATATGGCTCGAATGTACAAGCCAGATCATACCTTTTGGATTTTTAGGCGATTTTACCGATAACCGGTATGCCCTGGCAGTTACGGAGAATGGCGGAAGACTGATTAAAACCACCGATTATACTGACGTGAAATCTATGATGACAAGAACAGCTGATGTAATAGTGGAGAATGAAGGGAAGGCGCATACCATAATAAAAACTAATTATACAGGATTATATTATGACGACATTATCGGGCTCATTCATACCGATTATAAGCGTCAAAAAGATCATCTGTACGAAGATCATATTGATATACCGGACTTTATTGTTGAATCTTTTCAGTATATCGACAGGCCTGACATATACCCAAGCGCGAGAGAAATATTAGAGCTTGAGCTGATAAATTATGTTACAACAAGCGGTACACGACTTTTTATTCCCGTCAATTTGATGAATCGTTTTAAAAATGTACCCCGTAAGGACGAAGAAAGACAAAATCCCATAAGAATAGTTAGAGAATCAAGAGAATCAGATACAATATG
>CAYUAV010000682.1:0-2428 GCA_964442665.1 uncultured Bacteroidales bacterium | reverse complement strand
ACTATAAAAAATCAGAAAATTCATTAGTATATCAGTGGTAAGAAAGCAATCACATCCTCAGAAAAGAATCGGCAATAGTTAATATCTTCGGGGTAAAAGGTATTCCAAAATTATTTTTATAAGTATTTTTAGATATAATTCATAACCTAAGAATTCATGAGAATAAAGATCCTGAATAATCACGTGAGAGTAAATAAGAAGTATGTATTTATTACCGTCCTTTCACTTTTTGTTATAGGTACCGGCTTGTACGTAACGATCGATTATACAGGTCCTGCTGTCATAAAACTTAAACCCGATGAAGCCTTTGGATTCTCCTGTTTGAGGGCCAGAGAGCTTATTGTCCAGGAATATGATACAAACGGGGATCTATGGGCCAGCAGGGGCATGATCATTTACAAATTACCGGAAGGAGAGAAGAGATTTTATAGAGTGGCTCACGTACCTACGGGGTTATCGATATACTGGCTTCGTAATTTCACGATTTTACGAAAGCTGACGGTCAGACCGGAATGTATTGAAATGGTCACCACAGGCAGCGGTGATATATGTGCCCTTTCGGCAGGCAAGCTATGGCATTTACCGGCAGGCAAGAAGAAATTCCGGGAAACCATGCGTTTGTCGCACTATGGTTTCGGCGACCAGGGTGTAAGGAATGATGGAATTTTAAGTACAGGTGACAATACGGTCTTTTTCGGTGAATATTTTCAGAATGCACAAAGAACAGAACCTGTTCATATTCTTGAAAGTACCGACGGCGGGCGAACCTGGCATACGGTATATGAATTCCAGGCCGGACATATCCGTCACATCCATGCGCTCCAGAACGATCCCTATACCGGGTATAACTGGATTTGCGTAGGTGACGATAATGAAGAACCCATGGTTGGCTGGTCTGATGATACGTACCGTACCATTAATCCTATCGGGCAGGGCAGCCAGATATGGCGTGTATGTCAACTGGTTTTTACCGAAGAGGCTATTTTCTGGGGTACGGATAACGGAATCGAAGAAGTGGCCGGAATTTACCGGTGGAAAAGGAAAAACAGTGAGCTGCTGAAAGTACAGGAAGTTGATGGTGCGATTTTTTTCGGTACCCGCTTAAGCAAAGGAACCATGGTATTTAGTACCGACCGGGAAGGCTTCTCAAATGAAAAAGATGACAGGACCCGGATGTTCATTCTGGCTTCAGACAATCGAGTTCATACGGTTGAATGCGGAACCTGGAACCATAACAAGCCGGGCTTCCGGTTTAAATTTGCCATGCTGCGGTTCCAGCGCGGCCAGGATGCGGAGAACCTGGCGATCACATGCCTGAACCAGAAAGAATTTCCTGACGGCGAATTGCTGATCATTCCGGAAGATACGCTTTTAAATAATAGTATAATAAAATAATAGCTATTTGAATTTAACCAATCTTAACACTTTGATATATAAATCTTAATAGGAACAATCAAAGAATATTTCCTCAGAATAAAGAATTTACATTAAAAACATTCAGATATTAATCATTCGGACTGTTATATTAATCTGAAGGATTAATTTTATAGACTTTGATGGTATCAAATCCCACAGTTGGTATAGAATGTGTAATACGACCATATTCTTCAGCAAAACGATTAATATCCGTATAAAAGTTTTTTATGCCAGTAGGTATTTCTTCCGGGCGTCCCGATGTGCCTGTGGTTTCATCGAAAAAAGCCTTCGTGTATATAACATAATCAACCGTTTTACTTGTAATAAGGTCATCGAGATTTTTGTATGGCTTTGAATTCCAGAAAGTATGTTCACAATAAAATTGAACATTCTTCAGAGGATACCAGAAATGCAATGATGTGAGAACGGTTGAATGATCGGGTATAATACCTGAAAGCTTATTTTCTATATCCGAATAGGGCGTATTGCGGTATTTTTTATATAGAATATACAGATCGCCTGCTATATTATTTAAAAGATATATTAGACCAACACCAATTAATATTAACCTGTACTTTTTTCGCCGGCTGTATTCGGTTAGGAGAGCAAATGATAAAAATGTAAAAAGAATGATTTCACCAAAATGCCGGTAATCGTAAGGACTAAAAAGTGAAATGGATAAAATAAGGTTTAATAGCCCAAAAGCCGAAAAATAATGTAAAAGACTTTCTTTTTTTGAAAAAATCAGTCCCAGTATTAATATACATAATTCAAAAATCAGTATGTATATTCTTTTTATCCCTAAGGTGTAAATGGTAAAGAAATTCAATATATTATCCCAAATATTGTAATCGGAACCGGATACGGCATTTCTGCTGGATACTTGTATAATAAAATATTCCAAAGAAAAGTTTGGTGTTGAAAAAATAAAAATAAAATAGAGCGTGATTATAAGCAAAGAACATATACTATAGTACAGCAAATGCCTTATTTTTCTTTCCTGAATTGCTTT
>CAYUAV010000681.1:0-2439 GCA_964442665.1 uncultured Bacteroidales bacterium | reverse complement strand
TATTCAGAAATGAGTGCCAGGCAATAACTGCATCTAAGGATGGGACTCTAAGGGTATGGGATCTTACATATAATAGAACTAACCGGTCTCCAAATAAACATAAATCTCGTATTAGTGTTATTACAAGCAATGTTAATCAAGTAGTTTCAGGATCATGTGATGGTGTAATTTGTATATGGGATCTTATAACAGGAAAAGTAAAACATTATTGGAATGCTCATGAGAATTGTATTAATGCATTAGCTATCGATACTCAAAATTCGATACTGTATTCGGTATGTGAAGCAGGCATATTAAAAATATGGAATTTGAATGATTATAAAATTCTTACCACGATAAACTTGGAGAAAGGAAAAGGACATCGGACAGTAATCAGTAAAAATAATCAAACACTGATTTCAAAATCGGACTTAGGTTCCGAAACTAATTTATTGTCTGTTGTAGATCTCGCTAACCGTAAGATCATTTACGAAATGAAATTAAAAAAAGATATCAACGAAATAGCTATTTCAGAAGATGCCTCCATACTGGTTCTTACTGATATCTTTGGAGGATTTGAAGTATATAATTTGCCATCATTTAAGATTATCTGGTCCATAGATGCAGAAAAAGTACCGATTGACAATTATGTAGATGCTCTTGCTTTCAGTCATTCTCAATTAAAAGTATTATTCAGCCATAAATTTGGTGAAATCGAAGTCTGGAATCTTAAGAATAAGAAGAGAGAAAACAGCTACAAACTGCACAAAGATCATATTCCGGCAATAGCCATATCACCTGATGACCAATTAGCCTGCTCAGTTTCATGGGATTATACTTTATTGGTATGGAAAATCAACTCAGGAGAAATTATTGCCAAATTCATGGTAGATGACTTCTTCTCCTCTTGTGCCTTTGCAGGCGATGGTACTTATATTATTGCAGGTGATCATTTTGGTAGTCTTCATTTTCTCAAACTGGAAGCCTTCCCTCCTCGATAATTAAATTAAAGGAAAACAATCAGAGTAAATTGTTTATGAAAAAACTTAAGTTTATTCAATTTTTACATTCTCAATAAAAATAAGAATAGCAACCACACCGGAAATGAGGGCTGCTATATAGGTTTTTACGGTTTTGATAAAGATAAATATTATTGCAGTGTTTTTATAATCAATAGATTAATAATTATTTGAATATTAATTAATTTAGCAAAAGTTTAATGAGTAATAAACTGCAATATTGCAGTCTATATTAGTTAAACGACTAGAACTCAATCAAAAGGGATGTTCCTGGATGCATCGCTACAGGCAGCACTAATCTCGGCCTTCATTGCACTAATTGGTTACTTAATTACAACCGAAAAGGCACGCCACCAGCTCAGAGTCGAGCAGGAAAAAGTCAAAATCGCTTTGGCAGATCTCAAAATCAAGGAACGGGATATCGACAACAAAACAAGGGAGGTTGAGGCTCAGATCAGAAACACCGAAAGTGATTTGAAGCTGAAGGAAAGGGAACTATTAACTTTGCGGGTACAAGTGATGCAAAGACTCGATGAAATACGGCAACAACAGTTTCTGGAAGTACTTCGGAGCCGTTTAGAAGCGTATCCTAAGATCTATTCGATGTTACAGGAATTCAATAGAATCTGGAGGTACTCGAAGAAACCCCTTGATCATGAGTGGGCCAAGCTTTTTCTTGAATCAATTCTGGACTATAATGCTCACTACGGAGTATTGTTTTCTCAAGATGTTTACTCTGCATATGCTGCACTTAGAGATGTCCTATACGATCTTGAATTTAAATTGCGGAACGGTGGTGTAGCATCAGATGAAGATATTGAAGTAATCGATGGAATTATCTCCGGACCGCTGAACGATTCCCGTACAAAACGCGATAAAGGCTTAGGTACATATATGAAGGATGATCTCGGGAGCTATCGAAAGCTCTTTATCTCAGCAAGAGAATAAGCAGGTTTTTAGTCCATTAATATGTGTTGTATTTAGATTTCTATAGCTCAAATAGACGCCTTCAACCAATGGAAAAAAGCATGCGGCAGAAGCGGAATGTTAGCGTCAATGCGGCATCAGATGAAGTGGAGGCATCTAAGATGATGGCATGGGAGCGGCGTTTCTATGGTCTGCTTGGGAAGGGTAAAAGCCTAGCAGCATCTTATGATCTCGCTCAAGCAACTGCCGATCTGCCTTTGAGACTGCTTATACGGAATGATGTGATGTTCGTCCCAGGAGGTTCAGGTGAAACCGTTGGATGATAACCAGTAGCATTGGATGGTCCGTTGCACGGCCTGCCTCCGAACCGTAATGTAATAATATAAGCACTAAGTGAAATGATAAGAGTTGCCAACAATTACGAATATGATTTGGCTCTATCCTTTGCAGGTGAAGATAGACATAAAGCAGAACAATTAGCTGAACTACTGCGTTTTCATGGCATACGCGTTTT
>CAYUAV010000680.1:0-2469 GCA_964442665.1 uncultured Bacteroidales bacterium | reverse complement strand
TATATGCTAAGTAAGCGCCTGCCGTATAGACAATCCCATGCGCGAAGTGGAAAAATCGCACCGTGCGGTAGATCACCGTGAAGCCAATCGCGATCAGGGCATAGATGCTGCCGGCGATGAGTCCGTTTAGCGTAAGCTGCTGAATCATCGTATTCCTTGTAGAAATTGATGAACTAATTCAAAAGCATCTCTTCGATAAAATTCCCAATCCTCGGATTCTATAGCTTCGGGAAGTATAAAATCAGCCAGTCCAATCACTCCTACTGAATCCAACGTAGAAAATAATAAGGATAGTTTCTCTGTCGCTTCTATTACAAGTTTGTCATTCAAATATGGTTTAATTTCACTTACAACGCTCGGTATACCCCGCTTGTAATATTTGAGGATTGAATAAATGTCGTAAGCATCCTTTATTCGACTTATATCATCCTCAAATGCGATTGCTTTCGTTGTGATAGATGCCACAGCACCGGCGACTTTAACATCCAGACTATATTTTGCATTATTAGGTAATCGTCCTTCTATACTGAATGTTTCATAATTCTGAAAGGCAATATTCAATCCCCTTGCTTTTCGTGCTAATATATCCTGGATTCTTTGATGTCTGTGTTTTTTAGCAGTACCGCCATAGGCGGAGGCTAAAAAATCTACATGAATAATCTTTCCGTGTATTTCTTTTTCAAAACTATAAGGAATGGGTTGATTATCCGTGCTTTTTCTAATTGTATAGTTATTTCTCTCTAATTTTTGTCGAATACTTTCGTAAACCTCATTAACAGATGGTATTCCTGCACTATTAATAGCAATATCAACATCTATTGAACCGATATGTTCAAATTCAACATCCCGGGATTTATAATGTTCAAGTAAAAAATAGGGCACCCATCCACCAATCAAAACCAGGTTTTCCCGGTAATTCTTGAGAAGAGCAATAATTTCCAGCAGGATACTCTTTGAAAAACTGACAATATTTTCTTCGTATGCTGATATATCAACCATAATCAGAAACTGAGATATTTTTCTCTCAATACTTTTGCCTGTTCTTTGCCCCTCGCCGGGTAATTGAGCAAATCTAAGTAAAGCTGGATGTTGCCGACTATCTTTACTCCTTCAACTTCCTGAATTGGATTCAATACACCCTCATCATAAGGCTTAATAATGTGGACATTACCTCCGGAATCCGCAGTTTTTAATTTTGACTCTTCAATAAATTCTTCGGTATTACCGATCAAATAGAGATGAACATGAGGAGTATGCACATAAGGAATAATGAAATTAGCCCCGGCAAAGAGCGTAAAAGCGTAACGATAGTTTCCCTTTTTGGCAACATCTGCTAATCTTTGAATAAGTGCTTTATAAACACTCTCAGATAGATAGAAGCTGTCTATTTTATTTGTTTTAGTAATCATATAAACAGAACACCACTTGTCCAGAAGTCCCGCCGGATTTATAAGGTAAACACCTTTTTGAGTTTGTTCCAGATACAATTCATCAGCCAGTTTTTTAATAACATTGTAAGTTCCGCCAAGACTTATATTGGCAGCAATGGCAAGTTCATTAAGAATCCATCTTTTCCCCGGATTCTCAAGCATAATTCTTAGAATACGGGTAGACTTGGGTGAGAATAAAAATTTTAGTTCCTTTCGGTCTCTTTTAGGACTTTCCGGGCTTTCCTTAAGAATCAGGACATCTTTGAGAAAAATCCCCACATTGCCGAAGGTATCAATATAACTTACTCCCTCATCGCGACAGAGAGCCCTTGATCCCGGTCCAAAATATGTTGATATAATAAGAAGGTTTAAATCAGGAAATTTTGACTTTATTGTTTTTAAATAAGATATGGCACTCTTCAAAAATCTTGGCTCGACTGTTTTACGCACTTCGGTAATAAAACTTTTTCCAGCCAGCTTATTCTCAATTGATCCGTCACTGTATTTGCTTGTTGAGTTTTTTATAATTTTCAATTGTAAGGTAGTATCAGAACCTGTCTTTTGCTTGAGTTCGGCAAAGGATTCAGTCTTAAGAGAGGTAGCCGGTGACAGATTCAGACTACCCCGCAGAACATTTAAAGCTTTATTTAATATGGCAACCTTTTCCAAATTTTCACCATTTCAGCATTTTCAGCGTTACGGTGAAAATAATATAATCAGTGAAAAAAGACAAGTGGAAAACAAAGAAGCCAATCGCAATCAGGGCATAGATACTGCTGGCGGTGAGTCCATAAAAATTAGTTACATAAATATTTCTCTTTATACAAATTTACCATAATTTTTTCGACAAATGTACTTTGATTTTGTAGAAAATATTTTAATATAATTTTTTAGATCTCTAAACTAAGAAACGATATTCCATAGTCAAAATGATGCTTCCTCAATTAAGTTTACCTCCTTCATGGCTTTTCTTATATGCTTTTCCCTTATCATTAACACCCCGTCCGCTATTTCATTTTGTTCAAGGTATTCTAAAATA
>CAYUAV010000679.1:0-2471 GCA_964442665.1 uncultured Bacteroidales bacterium | reverse complement strand
CATGTAGAAATCGCGGCTCGGCTGACCCGCCTCTTCGGGCAGATTATAACGAAGACGCATATACTTTGTGGTATCGATCGGGTATTTGGATAGTATGATAGCCGTATCGCCCATACTAAACATGGGAGTCCGATCGAGTGAATCAGGCCATTCTACCAGAACTCCATTATAATAGAGTTCTGTCTGGTATCCGGTTTCAGTCGAGGGATCTAACTTGTATTGAGGTATTGATGTTTCATCATTCGATATCCATACCTTTTGAAATGAGCCCCAACGCTGATCCACTGACTCATCGAAGAGTTCAATAAAAAACCGGGTTGGCATCCACCGTAAAAATCCGCGGCCATTCTCAATATCACGTGTCATTCCCCAACCCGAACTCGGAATTTCCTCATAACGTATCTGCCACATCACCAGGCCCTGATTCCCGCCTTCACGTTGAGGTATGCCGCCATAAGTATCCCATAATACGGGTAAATTTGTATTCGGGTCAATTACTGCCTGGTTACGTAAAGCAGGAGTCATATAGGTTGCATTTCCCGAATAAACTATGGGCCAGATCACCTCGCTGTTTACGTAATTTTCAAGGTACCACAATTCCTCCCAGTCGTTAATAAATGTAAAGCCATAGTTATTAATTACTCTGTCGGCATAAGCCTGTGCATTAACATAATCATCCTCATACAAATACATGCGCGCCAGGAAAGCCTCCGTAATTGCCTTATCGATACGGCCATAATCGTGATATAAATTCTGAGTACCCTCGGTTTCCAATTGCTCGAATATTCCAAGGGCTGTTGTCAAATCATTGAAAATTACCTGGTAGAATTGTTCTACAGATGACCGCGTTGCTTCATGAGTCGCTTCAGTTGTTGGTTCTGTGGCTAGATACACTCCCCCCCAGGTTTCGACAATCTGCCAATAGTAGTGTGCCCTGAGGAAGCTTACTTCAGCTTTACGCTTTAAAAGAAAAGGTTCATTGTCGACAGGAGAGTTGTCGATCCTGCTTAAAATAAAATTACAGGTATTTATTGCTACATACAGCTCATACCATACAGCTGCCATTCGTTCCTGTTCTTCGCCCGACAATGCACTGGAATACGTGCAAAAACCAGCTGAACGGTTATCGTAGCCTCTTCCATATATATCTGTACCCGCTTCCGTAAAGTCATAGCCGTTTTCACGTCCGTACCACACACGCAATCCGATATAAGCTGCATCAACAAGTGAATTAATTCCATTCTCCGTTTCCATATAGGTCTCGGGTGTTTCAATGGAAAGGGGATCTTCTTTCAGGAAATCTTCACACGATTGTGTAAGAAACAGGGTTATAACTAAAAGTGTTACTATCTTTTTCATTGTATATCTTTTTATATTCATTAAAGTGAAGTATCAGGCGTATCGGCTAAAAGTCCACATCAATTCCGAATGTGTAGAAACGGGCAAGGGGCCATGTAATACTGCCATTTCTTTCGGGATCGACGCCTTTCATCATTTTGCTGTACAGAAATGCTGTATTCTTCGAACTCGCATAAACCCTGATGCCAGATAAGGGTATATTCTTAAACCACAGGTCTGGAAGGTTGTAACTCAGTGTTACCTGACGGAGTTTAATAAATGAGGCTTCACGATAGCTGATAGTCGATTCAAACTGAATCTCAGTGAATGTCGCATCCAACCGCGGATATTCGTTTGTCGGATTCTCAGGTGTCCAGTAGTCTATAGCCAGGAGGTTATTCAGCATACGTGGGTCAAAATCGTAAGCGGCGGCATCGACCATCTGGCCCCATTTAGCATAAATGCTGAAAGATAATGTCAGGCCCTTATAGGAAATGGAATTATCGATAGTGCCAATCCATTTAGGGCGTTCGGTTCCAATAACCGTTCTGTCCAGAGGATTAATCGTATCGTTTCCGTCGAGGTCTGCCACCCGAATATCGCCAGGCAGGTAAGAATCGTATCCGCCGATCGTATCCATATCTCCGATCTGACGAATTCCGGTAAATTGATAATCATAAAATACATCAATAGGCTGACCAACAAACCATCCGTTCTCAATGTCCTGGTCAAGACCGGATACAAGTTTAGTGATTTTTTCACGATTGGCTGAAAATGTTATATTCGTTCGCCAGGTGAAGTTCGATGTGGAAACGTTAACCGTTTGTAACGATAACTCAATACCTTTGGTCTCCGTTTCAGCAGAATTAGCATAAATATCGAAATAACCGGTTGATGGCGGAAGCCTGTCGGGCATCAGTATGTTTTTGGTATTAGCTTTATAAACGTCCAGATTACCCGATATGCGATTTTTCAGTAATCCAAAATCCAGTCCCAGGTTTATCTGATCGGTCCTTTCCCATGTCAGGCTCTGAGCAGTAAGAAATGTTGGTCGGAACGATAAAACAGGAAAAGCGTCGGAACCTTCGCCAAATTCATAGTACAAAGGCCATGAATTCAATCCCCCGAATGTA
>CAYUAV010000678.1:0-2472 GCA_964442665.1 uncultured Bacteroidales bacterium | reverse complement strand
TGATCAAAGTATTTGTCGATCTGTATAATAAAGGGTATATCTATAAAGGAGTCCGTATGGTGAACTGGGATCCGCAGGCAAAAACCGCACTCTCCGATGAAGAGGTAAATTATAAAGAAGAAAAATCGAAACTTTATTATGTCCGGTATAAAATAGAAGGTTCAGATGATGATTGGATAACGGTGGCTACCACACGTCCGGAAACCATACTGGGCGATACAGCAGTTTGTGTGAACCCTGCCGATAAACGGTTCCTGCACTTAAAAGGGAAAAAAGCCATTGTTCCGATCGTTGAACGCCCGGTACCCATTATTTGCGATGATTACGTAGATATGGAATTTGGTACGGGTTGCCTTAAAATTACTCCCGCCCACGATGAAAACGATTATGAGATAGGTTTGAAACATAAATTAGAAATCATCGATATCTTTAATCCTGACGGAACACTAAGTGCCGATGCCCGGTTTTTTGTCGGGACCGACAGGTTCGAAGCACGTGAATTAATAATTCCTGCCCTGGAGAAAGCGGGCAACCTGGTTAAAACCGAAGATTATATAAATAAAGTAGGCTATTCGGAACGCACCGATGTGGTCATCGAACCCCGGTTATCGGCACAGTGGTACCTGAAGATGAAAGAGCTGTCGAAACCTGCGCTTGAAAATGTTTTGAACAATGCTATACAATTTTATCCGCCAAAATTTAAAAATCTCTATCGTCACTGGATGGAAAATGTGAGGGATTGGTGCATAAGCCGGCAGCTTTGGTGGGGGCACAGGATACCGGTATATTACTATTCCGATACCGGGTTTGTTGTGGCAGAAACCGCTGAGAAAGCTGTCGAACTGGCCCGGCAGGAAACCGGCAACCGGAATTTAAGTATCAACGATCTTAGGCAGGACGAGGATGTACTTGACACATGGGCCTCCTCATGGCTGTGGCCGATTTCGGTATTCAACGGGATCAACGAGCCCGATAATCCTGATATACAGTATTATTATCCCACAACCGACCTGGTAACAGCCCCCGATATCATATTTTTCTGGGTGGCACGGATGATTATTGCCGGATATGAATTCCGGGGCGAAAAGCCATTCAGCAACGTATATTTCACCGGAATGGTCAGGGACAAGTTGCGGCGTAAAATGTCGAAATCGCTGGGAAATTCACCCGATCCGCTGCAACTGATCGATACTTACGGTGCCGATGGAGTGAGGGTGGGGATGCTTTTGTGTTCGCCTGCCGGAAACGATCTTCTGTTTGACGAGAGCCTTACCGAACAGGGGCGCAATTTCTGTAATAAACTCTGGAATACTTTCCGGCTGATCAAAGGGTGGAAGACAGACGAAGAAGTCCCCCAGCCTGAAGCTGCCATTGCCGCCGTAAAATGGTTCGACAACAAGCTGAACCAGTCAATTACCCTGATCGACGATCATTTCTCGAAATTCCGTATCAGCGATGCCTTAATGGTGGTGTATACCCTCGTCAGGGATGAATTCTCGGGCTGGTACCTCGAAGCTGTAAAACCTGCTTACCAGAAACCTATTGATGGAAAAACCTTTAAGAAAACCGTCGATTTTCTGGAGAAATTGCTGAAAGTACTTCATCCGTTTATGCCTTTTATAACGGAAGAAATCTTTCAGCTTTTAAGAGAAAGGAGAGAGGGTGAAAGTATTATGGTTGCTGAAATGCCAAGAGCAAAACAGTATAATAAAGAACTCCTTCAATGGTTTGAGAATGCAAAGGATGTTATTACAAACGTACGAAAAATAAAATCAGATCTTGGCATTAAACTTTCTGAGAATAAAAAACTTACTATTAGACCAATTAATTATAATAGTGAATTTGATTCAGTAATCTGTAAACTTGCAAATGTTGATATTTATCTTGAAACAAAAGAATCAGTAACGACATCGACATCAGGGAATCCATCTATTTCTCACGGATACTTTAATAATTGTGCTCAATATTTTTTACAAATTCTAGAAATTGATGATATAAACAAACAAGCTGAAAAAAACAAACTTGAAAAAGAGAAACTGGAACAGGAATTAAAGTATAATCATGGATTTCTGCAATCGGTTATGAAAAAGTTGGAGAATGAGAAATTTGTGAATAATGCTCCAAAGCAGGTAGTGGAAATAGAGAAGAAGAAAAAAGCTGATGCGGAAATGAAGATAAAAGCCTTGGAAAATCGTCTGTCAAAACTTCATTAATTTACACCTTAAATAAAAGAACCTCGTAGAGGTTCCGGAATTGTAGGAAAGTTAGATATCAATTTTTATCAACCTCTACGAAGTAAAACAAAATTTAATTTTCCTTTGCATTCCGCTTCAGTGTCTGAGAACTGGTGGAGTTTAATACCATTAGGACTGGTTAAGAGATTACGATTGTATTTAATTAAATCTTAATTATATTGTCCCATTAAATAAATTTTATGGCTCTATATAAATTAATAAATAGGACTATAAAAAA
>CAYUAV010000677.1:0-2473 GCA_964442665.1 uncultured Bacteroidales bacterium | reverse complement strand
AAACTTATGGGCACTTCAGCATGGATTGCTCCCGGTTCGGCTGCAGCACGAATGGCCGAAGCTATTACACGTAATCAGAAACGCGTATTGCCCTGTTGCATTAAACTGGAGGGTGAATATGGCTTGAACGATGTATTTATAGGTGCACCGGTTGTTCTGGGCGAACATGGAGTTGAACAAATACTCGATTTGCATTTAAATAAACAGGAATTGGAATTATTGCACAAGTCAGCGGATTCTGTCAGGAATATGATGAAAGTTTTGGATGATCTGCAGAAGAAATAAAAAAAACCGTCAGATTTTCCGGCGGTTTTCCCTCTTACAATAAATAGCCTTTATTTATCCATTATTTGGTATCGCTTTGACTATATTTTGAATTATTTCCTGGCAAACATCTTCACTCAGGTCATTCAAAATTTCAAAAACATCAGCGAATTCATTTTCAAAATCGAAAGCTGATTCGGCGTTCAGCATCTCTTCATTTGCTAATGATGAAAGGTTATTTAATGTAAAATGAACAGTAGAGGTTTTTGTCATAGGCAATATCGATTATATAAATAATTATGTACAAAACGCTGGAATGTACAATTTATTTCCTGAAAATCAAAAAAAATTACCTTGCCCCCTCTATAACTAAAATACTATATCCGGTCCTCACCTTAATGAAAGCGACAGGTTTTTCTCCTGGATCAGCCGGCGAAGATTTATCAGGGCATACCTCATTCTTCCCAGGGCTGTATTAATACTGACATCAGTTTGTTCGGCTATTTCTTTAAAACTTAAGCCGCAGAAATGACGCAATACAACTACCTCCCTCTGGTCCTCAGGCAATTCCTGTAATAACCTGCGTACATCCTTTGTAATTTGATCATATACTATTTCCTCTTCGACAGTTCGCTCGGCAAATTTCTTCGAATTAAAAATGTCGGTTTCATAACTGTCGTTAGAGATAATATTCAGTTGTTTTTCTTTTCTAAAATGATCAATCATCAAATTATGAGCAATACGGATTACCCATGATAGAAACCTTCCATTATCCTTATAGCGTCCCTCTTTAAGTGATTTGATGACCTTAATGAAAGTATCCTGGAAAATATCTTCAGCAAGACATTTGTCCTTCACAACCATAAGAATATAAGTAAAGATTTTTTTTCGGTGCCTATCTACTAGTGTTTCGATACTTGCATGATTTCCTTTGATAAAATCCTGGACAAGATCAAAATCACTGAGGTTACTGAGAGCTTTCACAACTACCTCCTTTTATATTTATGTTAAACAAAAGAAAGTAGAGTTATTCTATAGGCATTCCTCCGATTTAGACTGTTATACGAATTATACTGCAAGTAAGCACTTTTTTTTCTTTTATTCAAATACCTTTGCAGATAATTTTTTATTTAGCGCACGTTTTTCATGCCAGATGATAGTATTGATCAGCCAAAAATTGAGGTAAAAGGAGCGCGTGTTCATAACCTGAAGAATATCCGGGTTGAAATACCACGAAATACTTTTGTCGTTATTACAGGTCTTTCCGGATCAGGAAAATCTTCATTAGCCTTCGATACAATTTATGCCGAAGGCCAAAGAAGATATGTTGAAAGTCTTTCATCGTATGCGAGACAATTTTTGGGCAGAATGAATAAACCCGAAGTGGATTATATAAAAGGCCTTCCACCGGCTATTGCAATTGAACAAAAAGTAAATACCCGAAATCCGCGTTCAACAGTCGGAACATCCACGGAAATTTATGACTATCTGAAATTACTTTTTGCACGTATCGGAAAAACCTATTCTCCAGTATCAGGCAGACAGGTTAAAAAAGAAATCGTAACAGATGTTGTCAAATACATACTTTCTTTAGAAAAAGGAACAAGATGTATGATCCTTGCTCCCTTTTCTTCCTATAGAAACATTGATTTCTGCCAGTTACTCTCCGATTTAAAACATATGGGTATTAACCGGATCGAAGTTGATAATAAACTTTATAAACTTGATGATCTTAAGGAAGAAATGGTTACATCGGCAAAAAAATTCAATCTGGTTATCGATCGTATTGAAGTCAGCACCGATAAAGATTCTGTCAGCCGCTTTGCCGATTCGGTGCAGGACGCATATCGTCTGGGCGATGATATTTGTATTGTGCATACTATTGATGAAAATAAAAACCTTGTCCGGGTTTTTTCAAATAAGTTCGAAGCCGATGGAATGGAATTCGAAGAGCCCACGTTACATATGTTTAGTTTTAATAATCCGGTTGGGGCCTGTCCTGTCTGCGAAGGCTATGGGAGAGTAATAGGTATCGATGAAGATCTCGTTATCCCCGACCGGAATCTGTCCATTTACGAAGATGCTGTTGTATGCTGGAGAGGTGATAGAATGCAGGAGTGGAAACACGAGTTAATCTATAATGCCAATAAATTTAATTTCCCTGTTCATAAGCCTGTAAGCCAGCTTTCGGAAGATCAATATCGTTTAC
>CAYUAV010000676.1:0-2473 GCA_964442665.1 uncultured Bacteroidales bacterium | reverse complement strand
TTTCAAGTTCTGCAAAATTGATCGATTTTTCAGTATCGTTTTCAAGAATTTCGGCATATTCCGCAATATATTCCCTGTAATATCGCTGATTGAGCTTTGAGCGGAATTCGTTGAAAACTTTGTTTTGTGTGATTTTAAAAAGGAAAGAGCTAAAGGAATAACTTTCGTCAAGTGAATTCCGGTTTTCCCAGATCTTTAGAAAGGTATTTTGTACAACTTCTTCTGCTTCCTGTTTTGAGCGAAGCATCCGATAGCAGAAATTAAAGAGCTTTTGATTGTATTTTTTGAAAAGTTGCTCAAAAGCTTCATTATCGCCTGCTTTGAGACGGCTAATCAATCGTTTGTCCTGCAGGTTGTGCATCAAATTCAGATGATTGTTCCTACAGACAATATTATTATTTTAAGGTGATTTTACAAAATCCCTGGCTCATAATAATGAAGAAACATCATCTCTCCGGATTTCATGGTTCATTATCAGAGATTGTTACCCGGGAAAATTTATTTTCCAGCAAAAATGTTTTATGATTTATGTTGTTCTATCCACTTTCTGGCATTTACAAAGGCTTCAATCCAGGGCGTAACTATATCCGATTTTCGATTGAACGGATAGTATGCCCAGTTCCATGGGAATATGGATCGCTCCAGGTGAGGCATCATTGCCACGTGCCTTCCGTCGGGTGAGCACAAAGCGGCGGTTGCATAATCCGATCCGTTCGGATTGCCGGGATATTTCTTGTGTGTGTATTTCATGGCGATATGATACTCTTCTTCGGGAAGAGGCAGGTTGAATTTTCCCTCGCCATGTGCAACCCATATCCCCAGTCGCGATCCGGCCAGGGTATTGAACATGACGGAATTATTCTGGGGTATATCAACACTTAAGAATGCTGATTCAAACTTGTGTGAATCGTTAAAGTTCATATAAGGCTTTTTCTCATGACCATTCACAATCAGATCCAATTCCATCATTAACTGGCAACCATTGCACACTCCGAGACTTAAAGTATCGGGTCGTTTATAAAATCGATCCAGTGTTTCTTTTGCTTTTTCATTATACAAAAATGCTCCGGCCCAACCTTTGGCACTTCCCAGTACATCGCTGTTCGAGAAACCGCCGACAAAAACAATCATGTTGATATCTTCAAGGGTCTCTCTGCCGGCGATAAGATCTGTCATATGTACATCCTTGACATCAAATCCTGACAGATAAAGACTATAGGCCATTTCCCTGTCGCCGTTTACACCTTTTTCACGAATAATCGCCGATCTGATTCCAGATTGTTTTCTTCGCTTAGGTAATATCTGATAAAATTCAAATTTACCAGTGAAGTGACAGGGGAAGAATAATTTCAATTCCTGATAACTGTAATTACTAAAGCGACTTCTGGCTAAATTATTATTAGTCTGCTTATTATCTAATAAAAATGAGGTACGGAACCAGTCATCACGTTGCGAATTAATATTTATATCGATTATAAATTTATTATTCGTAATTTCAAATTTTCGATTTGTATTCACCTTACCTATACTAAATACCAGTAATTTCGACTTTGCAAATCGCTTTCTGATCTTTTCAGTTTCTGAACTCTCAATCTGGATAATTATAGCAGGTTTCTCACTGAATAACTTTTGTATCGGGTCATCCTCCGAAAAAGCAGAAATATCAGCTTTAATTCCGGTATCGTTTCTTCCAAAACACATCTCTAAGAGCGTAGTTATAAGTCCGCCTGCTGAAACATCATGACCGGAAAGGATAAGTTCTTCGTTGATTAACTCCTGTACAAGTTCAAATGTACTGACAAATATATCAGCATCGGTAATAGTTGGTACCTTTCTGCCGAGCCTGTTTTGGGTCTGAGCAAAACTGCTTCCTCCCAGATGGAATGGTGAACCGGAGAACGGAATGTATAGCAAACGGCTTCCTTCAACCGGCTGAAGAACCGGCTCGACTACTTTTCGTATATCGGTAACTTCGGCAGCAGCCGAGATAATAACTGTTCCGGGAGCCAGAACCGTTGTTCCGTCGGGATATTTTTGCGTCATAGAAAGTGAATCCTTACCTGTCGGGATGTTAATGCCCAGTGCAAGTACAAAATCACTGACAGCTTTTACGGCTTCATAGAGACGAGCATCTTCACCCGGATTCCTGCAGGGCCACATCCAGTTTGCACTCAGCGATACGGATTTAATACCATTCTTTAACGGAGCCCAGATGATATTGGTCAGGGCCTCGGAAACGGAAAGCAGCGATCCGGCTTTCGCATCTATCAGACCGGCGGCAGGGGCATGACCGATTGAGGTCGCAAGACCCTTATAACCCGCATAATCAAGTGCTGTTACAGCAACATTATTTAGCGGTAATTGTATTGTACCGGCAGTTTGTTGTTTGGCAACCCGGCCAGTTACTGATCGGTCGACCTTGTTTGTCAGCCAGTCTTTACATGCGACTGATTCGAGTTGCAGAACCTGCCGT
>CAYUAV010000675.1:0-2477 GCA_964442665.1 uncultured Bacteroidales bacterium | reverse complement strand
CGATCAAAAAAAATGTGAATCCCTCGGAAACACTATTTGTTGTCGATGCCATGACAGGGCAGGATGCTGTTAACACGGCAAAAGAATTCAACGACCGGCTCGATTATGAAGGCGTAGTGCTTACCAAACTCGATGGCGATACACGCGGTGGAGCCGCATTATCAGTCCGGTCGATTGTTGATAAACCCATTAAGTTCATAAGTTCCGGGGAGAAGGTTGAAGCGCTTGAACTTTTCCATCCTGCACGTATGGCCGACAGGATTCTGGGAATGGGCGATATTGTTTCACTGGTTGAAAAAGCCCAGGAACAATTTGACGTGGAAGAGGCTAAAAAGATTCAGCGGAAAATTGCTAAAAATCAATTTAATTTTAACGATTTCATTAAGCAGATTCAGCAGATAAAGAAAATGGGCAATGTTAAGGATCTTGCCTCAATGATCCCGGGAGTTGGAAAGGCAATGAAAAATCTCGATCTCGATGATGATGCATTTAAAAGCATAGAAGCTATCATATTTTCCATGACTCCCGATGAGCGCGAAAATCCGTCATTGCTTAACGGAAGCAGAAAAAAGCGAATAGCATCAGGAAGCGGAACTGATGTTCAGGATATCAACCGGCTGTTAAAACAGTTTGATGAAACCCGAAAGATGATGAAAATGGTACAGTCGGGTAAAAATTTGAACAGGATGATGGGATCGATGCCGGTAGGTCCACGACGATAACGTTAAAAACCGAATATCATGCAATTAATCGACGGAAAGAAAACAGCCGGGGAAATAAAACTCGAGATTAAGAATGAGGTTGAACACATAGTGGCTAAGGGAAATAGACCACCCCATCTGACTACTGTTCTGGTAGGTCATGACGGCGGAAGCGAGACTTACGTAGCAAATAAAATAAAGGATTGTGAGACGGTAGGATTTCAATCCTCGCTTGTTCGTTATGAAGATGATGTTTCTGAAAATGAACTACTGGATAGAATTAGTGAACTCAACCAAAACCGGAATATAGACGGATTTATTGTTCAACTACCTCTTCCTTCGCATATTTCGGAACAAAAAATTATTGAAGCTATTGATCCGCGCAAGGACGTTGATGGATTTCATCCTGTTAACGTAGGGCGTATGGTCATCGGGTTGCCTACTTTTGTTTCAGCCACTCCTTTTGGTATTCTTGAACTTATTCGCAGATATGACATTGAGACCAAAGGGAATAATTGCGTAATAATCGGACGAAGCCAGATCGTAGGAAGACCATTAAGTATACTACTTTCACAAAAGGGGGTTGATGCAACGGTTACTGTCGCCCATAGTCGGACTAAAAACCTGAGTAAAGTATGCGCCGGGGCAGATATTCTTATATCTGCCATGGGTTCGCCGGAATTTGTGCTGGCCGAAATGGTAAAGGAAGGTGCTGTTGTAATTGATGTGGGTACAACGCGAGTCCCTTCAGCTGAGACCAAATCGGGGTTTAAGCTGAAAGGCGATGTTAAATTTGACGAAGTTGCCCCAAAATGCAGCTTTATAACACCGGTGCCGGGAGGTGTTGGACCTATGACAAGGGTTTCATTGTTGAAGAATACGCTTCTGGCAGCCAAAAAAGAAATCTATCCATAATAATTATATATATTTATATTAGTTGTTACTCCATGTTATATTTTCAAGCATATCACTTCAAATAAAACATATAGTTCAATGAATATGACTCTTCATTATGTCTGCAAAAACCTGTTCTATACGCTTATAATTATTTCTTTAGCCGGTTGTAAACTGAACTCAAAAAAAACTGAATTTGAACGATGGACCAGTACCGATCCATTGGCTATCAATCATAGGTTGAGAGAACAAAAGTATCTGCAGGGTAATTTATTAGCAAATCGTTCATTTGAAAGTGGTAAAATTATTGAGGTCGATTCACTCACACATACGACAAAAATTGACGGGTGGGATTTGATAGGAAAGGATGTTTACTGGATTCATCCGGGTACCGATTCCATTCTGGCCGATTCGGCCGAAATTCACAGCGGATGTTGCAGTATACGTATCAGCAGAAAAAATGCAAGCGAAACGGAAGATTTCGGACAGGGTGTTTTATCAAATTTTATCAGGGTTATTCCTGGGAACTACCAGCTTTCATTATTTATTAAGCTTAAAGATATCCGGAATCCTAAATCCAGGCTAGGAACTGCCTTGTACGATGCTATTGATATCAGAATTATAAGTTACGACAGAAATAAGGTGCAGATAGCCGGTGATTTTTATGCACCTTATTATCATACAACCATCGACAACTCATTTAAAGGACTTTCTTTTGCAAACTTCGCTGCAATTGATTCTACAGAATGGGTTCATGTATTAGGGCGATCACAGCTTTTCCCGTTTCCGGACGGCGATTTGCAGGACGAAACCAAATTTGTGCGTGTGTTTATTGGTTTAAAAGGAACAGGAAATGTCTGGATCGATGATGTACGTTTTGAC